>JBBIUF010000063.1:0-26865 GCA_037440365.1 Chloroflexota bacterium | reverse complement strand
AACGTTGCTCTGCCGCTAGACACCGCCGAAGCCGGGGGCTTTTATCCGCTCGCCAAGCGCTTGTTCGATATTACCGGAGCACTGATTGGCTTGTCGTTGTACGCGCTCCTTTTCCCATTTTTGTATATCGCGATCAAACTTGATTCACCAGGCTCTGTATTTTACACGCAACAGCGCGTTGGCAAGGGGGGCAAAATTTTCAACTTGCTCAAACTGCGTACGATGGTCACCGACGCCGAACCTAATGGTCAAGCCCAGCGCGCACAAACGGGCGATCCACGGATTACGCGCGTAGGGCGGTGGTTACGCAAAACGCGTTTGGATGAAATGCCGCAATTGATCAATATCCTCAAAGGCGATATGAGTGCGGTCGGCCCGCGCCCAGAACGCCCAGAGCATTTGATCGAACTAGACCAGGTGATCCCATTTCATCGCCTACGCAACGCAGTCAAGCCCGGGATGGCGGGCTGGGCGGTGGTCAATTACGATTACGTCGAAAACCTTCAAGACGCCAAAATTCGATTGCAATATGATCTGTACTATATCAAGCATCAATCGCTCTGGCTCGATGTACTGATCTTACTACGCACGATGGGGCATATGATTGCGCTCAAAGGACGTTAGTGCATGAAATCATTGCTGGCTTGGGCAAAACAGATTTCGCCAAACGCATTGCTTTTGGTTTTTTTCTTTGCGCTTTATCTGTTTACAATGTCTGGCTCCATCCGCTTTGGAGATGAATCGGAAAAGTATCGTGTAGCGCAGAGTATTGTCGAGCGGGGCGATTTAGCGATTCGCCCGACTGTGATGCGCAGTAATATCGGCGTGGGCGGCCGCTCTTATTCGTCTTATGAATTGGGGCAAACATTGCTCGAAGTTCCGTTCTACCTGATTGGCAAGATCGCGCTACGATTTTTCCCCACCCCTGACCCCAACTGGCTAACGGAACTGTTTGTCGGTTTGCTCAATCCATTGATCACTGCGCTCACCGTTGTACTCCTGTTCCAAACAGGTCGGTTACTTGGTTATCGCACGCGCACAGCGCTTGCACTGGCTGGCGCGTTTGGTTTTGCGACGATTGCGTTTCCGTACTCGCGCAGTTTTACCCGCGAACCATTGTTGAGCTTGCTAATCCTTTTTTCGATATATGCCGTATTCCAATTTGAACAATCGTACAAGGCGCGCTGGCTACTCGTGACGGGTAGCGCTACCGGGTATCTGGCATTTTCCAAGTTGATTCACGGCGTGGTTATTCCGATTTTGCTGGTTTATATTGTGTGGGTGATTGTACAAACTCAACGGCGCGCTGGAATTAAACCGCGCGCGATTGGACTAGCCGTGCTTCGGGGGCTGGTTGTTTTTCTTTTGCCGGCAATTTTATTTCTTGTGGCGCAAAGTGTTTATGCGTTTGCGCGGTATAGCTCCCCTGTTGCTGGGCTAGGCGGCATCAAGACTGATCCGGCGAGCTGGGTCTGGATGCTCATTGGGTTAAGTGAGCCGTTGACGGCGACCTGGGGCTTGCTTTTTTCCGCTGATAAAAGCCTGTGGCTGTATTCGCCGCCGACTATCCTGTTTGGGATTGCGCTGGTCTATTGGTGGCGGCAAAGCCCACGTCAGACAGCACTATTGCTTGTTCTAGTCCTAGTCGAATTCCTATCTGTCATCTTACGTCCCGATTGGGACGGCGGAACATGGTGGGGTCCTCGTTATCTCGTGCAGATCACGCCATTGTTGATGCTACCCATTGGGATATTATTTGAGTCTGCTACGCGCCGAGCACGTGCGATCTGGATAAGCGTTTTTGGCGGGTTGAGCGCAATGGGGCTGGGTGTGCAAATTTTCGGAGCGTTTACTAATGAACGTGACGCGCTCGATTTGGCAGGGCAAATGTCGACGCTCACTGTGCAATTCAATTATCTTTCGCACGGGGTCGTTGATTCGTTGTTGATTAACTGGGCGCCGGGCAGTTCATTACCGCAGGTCAACCCATTTACATTTGTGTTATTGGGCGTGCTGGGTTTGAGCGGAGCGATGCTCATTGGACGCTCCACGCGCAATCAAGCAACCGGAGCGGTATGGCCAAGTGCGCTGTTTGTTCTGTTCATGGGGTTCGTTCAAGCGGTTGGCTTGATCGTATGGATTGTTGCGCCCTATCCGCAAGTATTAGCGGCAAAAGCGAACACGCGCCTTGTCGCGGCGGGGAATTTTCTAGCCGCAGGTAACCAGTGTGTGGCAATGCGGCTCTATCTCGATGCCTTGGATCAGAACACCACCGATCAGCCGCAAGCGGCAAATCAAATTGCCGTCTTGTTGCCGCGTGCGGCGGGTAAAGATATTCCGATTGATGGATTGCGTGGTTGGGAGAATATACCAGCAGGCACATTGGTGACGGACGATAACGTAACAAGCATCGCTGGCGCGGCAATGCGTTTTTCTGCGCCTCAAGGTATGGATACGGATGTATCCGTTGCATCGAGACCGATTGGGGTCAAGCCAAATCAGACATACGAATTGTCGGGTTGGACGCGTGGGCTGGCACTGTATGGCACTGGCTATGCGTCGCTCGCGTTATATGAAGATAATGGGAATTGGGGCGCATCCCGCACGACACCTATCGTGGGGCTTGAGGAGACGAGTGGGTGGCAACCGTTCCATGTGCGGTTTACGACGTTGCCTACATCGCGGCGCGTGTTTATCAACGCCGGTTTGTATCGAACTTTTGGCACATTCTGGATTGATGGAATTCAATTGATCCAAGTTGATCTGAATGCGCCGCCTGTTGTGACACCGTGCAAGTAACTGTGCAGTAACCCAAACGCGCGAGCCATTTGGCTCGCGCGCTTTTTTTGTTACGCTTCAGGATTTTTGGGGATGCGGTACCGACACGCGACTCCGCCGAGATTCATACACGTCGTCTCGGTCACGGTAAAGTTTTTATCAGTCAACCATTTCATTGCCTCGGTGAGGATGCCAACGGTCACATGACAGCAGGGTCCGGTGTGTTTCGGGCGATATTGGCACATGCAATAGTCATACACCAGGTAAAACGCTTCGGCGTCTTCTTCAACGCGCACCGGTTGATTCACGGTTTTGTTGCCCGCAGTTGCCATTTGCTCAAGTAATAGTTTCATTTTGCTTGTTAGCGGCAATGGCATCAACTTGAGCGCTTGACCAGCCAAACCCAGCACTGCGGATTGCTCCTTCATGCCATAGTTAAAAGTTGCACGACCAACGCGCAGGAGCATAGCGCGCGCGCCGCGTGCGCCATAGAAATCTTCGACCGCTTGCTCGGCCCCGGCGTAATCGCTGAACTTGACTTCGAGGTGCAGATTTTTTGGCGGATAATTGTCAATGTAACGCTCAAGTTTCGCGCCGCGCAAGGCGGCTTTCATGCCATCCTTGCCCATCACTTCTTCGATGGCGGTAAACAACATGCGCAATGCGTCGTTGGGCATCATGCGTTCTTCGGGCATCCATGCTCCTTTCGCTAGCGTTTCCGGGCAGGTGGCGTAGGCGGCTCATCGCCAGCGGTATCCAGAATCACATAGAGCAATTCCAAGAGGATATTTTTGACGCTGTCTTTTTGCGTTGCAATGCACGGTAAAACGCGCGTGTGGGGATCCAAGCCGAGTGCGATCTTTAAATCTTCGGCGGGCCAAGCGTCTTCATCGTCTTGTTTGTTGGCGGCGATCACGAACGGGGTATTGCTATAACTACGAAAGGTATCGAGAATGCGGCGCGCTTCGCGAAATGTTTCGGGACGCGAACTGTCTACTAGTACCACAAAGCCCAGCATACCTTCAGACAAAATTTCCCACATAAAGTCGAACCGTTTTTGTCCAGGTGTGCCGAATAAATAGAGTGCTAGCTCGTTATCGATCGTGATCCGCCCAAAATCCATCGCGACAGTAGTTTGCTCTTTGACGGAGCGCGTGCTGTCGGTGATTTTGCGCTCGGTTCGCACGACGGGGATTTCGCTGACACTGCCAATGAATGAGGTTTTGCCGGAACTGAAGGGTCCCGTCACGACCATTTTTACGGTTTGCATGAATAATCCAAACGAATCAAACTTGATATCCTGCGTGCCAGGGTGACGCGGGATTAGTCGAACCGATGTGCGTGGCGCTAGATTTTCCGCAGGCGATCAATCACACGCAGGAGCACGCCACGAGCGACTGGCGCGGGCGCAGGCGTTGATGCGGGAGCCATGGTGGGCATTGTGGGCATCGGCGGTTTGACTGTGCCGGGCAGTACGTCGACCAAGCCCGCCGTTTGCAAGCCGTAGACAATGCGGCGAATTTGAAACTCGTCAATCTTTAAGAAACTGGCAATTTGACGGATGGTATTGCGTGCGTTGATAAAGGAGATGACTTTCCATTGATCTACGCTGAGGTTAATGTTGCGTAGATTCATATCGGGGCGATCTGCAAATTTGAGCGGCACATCCAAATCGGGCAACTCATCGCGCAACTGCTCCCATTCTTGCACGCGGCGACTGCCTTCGATGATCAAGTGATCGAGACTGACGGCGACGGTGATGCGTTCTTCCGGGGGCAGTTGGTTCGGCTCAAACCGAAATGCGCCTGCCCGCCAGGTAAACAAATGATACACCGATTCGAGCAAATAACTCTTGACGCCTTGCACAATATCGTTCTGATTCAGCATCCCACTTTGGATCATGAGCAAGCCGAGTTCTTTATCGGTGTCTACTTTGGAACGCGCGCGCACGGCTTTGGCTTGATCGGCAGTGAGCTTGCCTACTTTGAGCAGGATGTCGGTGAGGCGGGTCACCTGTCCTTCATTCGCGGCATGAATGAGGCGGCCTTCTTTGAAATAAAGGCGCGCGCTTCCATCTCCGTTGTCGCCTTGGATGGTGAGCGCGCCGGTTTTATGAGCGAGGTAGATGAGGTTGAGAAGTTGGTTTAGGCCAACGTCTTTTAGATTGCCTTTGAGAGCCATTTGTTCAACCTGGACGGCATTATACCCTTTATTTTTTGCCGAGTCAATTAACCGATATTCCCATTACCCGCCGCGGTATTTTTTTCCGCTGGTGCGAGGGTTCGTTCGCGCGCCCACAGAATTCCACCCGGTAAACTGGTTAGCACGATCAAGAGATGAAAAATGAGCGACATGGCTAACGCGGTTTCGTTTGGCACGCCGACCAAGCCGAAAAAGAAAACGGCGGTTGCTTCTTTGGGACCTAACCCATTGAATGAAATTGGAATTAAGAGGACGAATGCGATCAATGGGTTGAACAGGAAAAAGTAAAAGAGTGAGACATTCACACCGAGTGCGATTCCGACGGCATACCATACGAACGTGGTGACGATCACGATCAGCGCGGACAAGGCGAGGTTGAGCGCGAGTGCGCGGTAGCTGTGCCGATAAACTTGAAGCGCATGATAGATGCGTTGGGCGATGGGTTGCAGTCGGCGGAACGGTGCGAATTCAAAGACCCGTTTGACGCGCTGAGAGACGCGGCGGCTAAACATGAGTGCGGCGGCGAAAATAAATAGCGTCGCGGCAATCACAGTGGCAATTTCGATCTGCTCTAGCTCGGCACCGCGCGTTAGCGTGAATGCGGCGAGCGCCGCCATCACGACCGCCGCGCCCAGAAAGGCAACCAAGCCCATCAAGCGATCAACCAGGACGGAGATTGCCGCGGCTTCCGCGCGATTCGTCGTGCGCATTAAATCGTACGCGCGAATCACGTCACCGCCGACATTGCTAGGGAGTAGGTTGCCGAAAAACAAGCCGACGAGCGAGTAGGTCAGCAGGCTACCGAATGTGGCTTGCAGGGCTTGCGCGCGTACCAGCACTTGCCACTTGAGCGCACCGAGCGCAATGGCTATAAAATACAATGCGAGTGCGACGGCTAACAACGCCAGGTTTGCGTGCGCGAGATTTTGACCCATCGTCGCCAGATCAACGCGCGCAAATAGAAAAATAATAATGGCGAGAGTGACGATGATCTTGAATAAATTAAAGAGAATATGTTTCATTGCAAGTGTTCAGGGCCCCGTCATGAGTCGCGGAAGACTGGCGCAACTGGTTATGATTTCGTTTCATTCGGTAATTCATTCGGGTTGGGCGTTTGGGCGGTCGGCACGCCTTGCACATTTTTTGTTGTCCAAGCCATATCCCACACGACATGCTTGCGTCCACGAATATAATAATCGTACGTACCAAGCATTCGCGCAAATGCTTCGACGAGCGCGAGCCAGAACAGGGTCCAGATCAAGCGCAACGCTTTCCACACTTCATCCGCCGCGATGCGCGCCACGCGCCCAGATTCGAGACTCGAAACGCGGTAGCCGTACTTGCGCACCAAGTGCAAATGTCCGGCGTAATTGCGTCGTCGTTGCAAAATAAATTCGCCGAGCGTTTCGGGACCCATGTTGTACACCACTGCGTCGGGTGCATAACGCACTTCCAAGCCACGCCGAATCACTAACGCTTCCACGAATGCTTCATCCATCGCCACATCGGGCGGCAATTGCGAAAACACTTTGCGAAACGCAATCAATTCGCCGAGCCGCGGAATTTCGAGACAGAGTTGATGCTCCATCTGCAAACGCAAATGCGACATATAGCCGACGATATGTTCCGGCACGTTGACCGGAATTTTCTGCGCGCCCGTCATGCCGACTTGCGGATCGGCAAACAGTTTGACCATGTTTTCAATGCTGTTGGCGCCGGGAATGGTGTCGCCGCTTTCCAGCACACAAATTTCTTCTTGCGCGTTTTTGAGAAATTGATTGATCGCCGAGGTTTTGCCTTCGCGGTTAGCTTGCACAATCAATTTGATCCGCGCATCCTTCGCCGCGAATTCTTGGATGATGGACACGGTGTGATCGGTGCATCCGCTCGCGACGACGATAATTTCGGTGATCGCAACGACATGCAATTCTTGCGCCAGCATTTCGGCGAGTAGTTTGCCGATATTTGCTTCTTCGTTATACGCGGTAATGCCTACACTGCAACGAATCGTCATTCAAACTCCCAATGCTTTCAGCGCGATTTCGAAAATCGCGGTAGTTTCTTTCGTTAGATAATATACCGAAAAGAACAATGGCGCAAAAATCAGTGCCACGCTTAAAGTAGCGAGCCGTGCGCTTCCGCCAAGAAATTTTGTCGCGCGGTAAACGGCGATCAGCGCGATGAGGATCAGCGCGAGCAATGCGCTGAACGCGGCAAGCGCAACCCATTCTGTGCCTGGCGCAATAATCGGCGCGCGAATTGGACTGCCGTTGTTGCTTGCGAATGGCTGTAAAATTGCCGCGCCGACTGCGCCTGCAAACAAGCCGCATGAAACTAGGATGGTTGACCGCACATGGCTGGCGGCGACGGATAATTGCAATGTGCGGTCACCGTCACCGGCTAGCGTTTGCGCAAACAGCCACACAAAGAATGCGCTATTCAGTATGCCCAACGCGGCGTAAATCCACCAGTGCGCGTGATTCGTCCACGCGGCGTAATACGGTGATAGCGCGATCCACGTCGTTGCGACGAGTGTCACCCCTACCAGATCGAATCGGCGGCGCGGCAATAATTCGGCAAGCAAAAACGGCAAGAGCATCACATAGTAATAGCCCATTACTTTTTTCGATGTCAAAAAAAAGGCGATGGCGATGAGGGTTGCCGCAAGGTAAAGACTCGAGCCACGCCGCGCCGCAAAAAAGGCAAGGGCGATTGCCGCTAAAATCGAAACGATGGTTTGATAGCGCAGTAAAAAGAAATCGCTCGTCAACACATTGGGCGCGTTGCGCGTAATGCCGAGTAACGCGACGATCCACGATTGTGTTTGGACTGGCACGTTCTCAACATAGGTCAGATTCATGTACAGAAAATCGTTCGAGTAGAGCAGGTAGGGCAAGCAAACAACACTGACGACTAGTGTGAATACAATACCAGAGCCAAGCACGCGCAAAACCCGGCGGCTGATGGTGGATGACAAAGGGCGTTGATCCATCAGCATCATGATCCATATCGGAAGCACAAATAAAATTGCGATCTGTTTGGACAACACGGCCAGTGCCAATGCCAGCGTAGGCAAAATTAGGTTGCGTGATTCGTCATGCCATACATACGCCAACAGAATAAAAACGAGCCATTCGCTTTCAAAGTGTCCTTGAACCGCCGTATCGTAAAACGTGATTGGATTGAAAAGCCAAAGCAAGACCGCCGCGCGCCCTAGCGTTTCGTCGTTTGATTTTTTTACAACGCGGTGATGCAACAAGATCGCAATGCCGATATCTGCCACCATGGTCGGCGCGCGCGCCCAAATATAGTCCGGCAGAATGGGCGCGAGTTTGCCAACGCTTAACGCGATCGCGACGGCGAATGCGTGGAGGGGCGGGTAGGCATAGGGCCAATTGTCGGCGATGCGCGATTGGGCGTACAACGCCAATGGCTCGCCCGTGAGAAAACTAGAGGCGGCATGAATGAACGTGGTGACATCCCAGGTTTGCGAAAAGTAGGGATTGAGAGTGAGCGTGGCAAGCACAATGGCGACAGTATAGAGGCGGGCGCTGGTGATGAAAAAGACCGCGCGGGATCGGGTCACCGCGCGGCGGGAAGAATTTGCTGGTTCAATTTTTTGCGGGCGCGTACGCGTGAACGACATCGCCACTATTATAGCAGAGAATTTTGAATTTGCCTAAAACGACAGCGCGCAAAAAAATTGCCGACCTTGGCGCGATTTTTGTTCACGGTCCGGTAGTTATAATATCGGTGACGCGCCCATGCGTCAATTCCAATAACAATTTTGTGTCGATGGCGAACAAGGCATTCGGCGCGCCCGCCGCCGCCCATACGGTTTCAAAGCGCAACAAGCTCTCGTCCACCAGAGTTTCCAGTGGTGTCTCGTGTGCGACAGGCGGTACGCCGCCGATGGCAAACGTGGTGCGCGCGCGGACTTGGCTTCCGTTCGCCATGCGCGCCGATTGCGTGCCAGCGGCTTGCGCGATCTTGGCGCTGTCCGCGCGCTGATCGCCTGCAACGAGTGCCAGCACGGTGCGATCATCGTCCGCAATGAACACCAGTGATTTGACAATACTGCCGAGCGGGGCGCCAACGGCATCTGCCGCAAGTTGCGCGGTACGTGTGCTGGCATCTAATTCTTGCACCGTGATATGGGCGCCGCGTTCGGCAAAAAACGTGCGCACGCGATCAACAGAACGCATTCAACAAACCTCACAAAAAATTGCGTCGAGACATTGCGCGCAACGTCTCGACGCAATTGATCTAGTCGCTTGTCATCAGGAACAACGGACGCATTTCAAAACTTTCGTAATTCGGGCGCAGGCGTTCAACGTTATAATACTTGGCGACATTGACCGTCTTTTTGGTGCTGGTCACAACATCAATGGGCATATTGTCATAGCGACCATTTTTCAAGACGACCAGGCGCCCGTGAATACCGTCGAGCAATAAATCAAGTGCGAGGTTGCCATACGCCATTGGCACAATCGAATCAATCGCGTCAGGGTCACCGCCACGCACAAGATAGCCCAGCCGTTGATTGATCACGTTGATCGTTTTGCCATTATTGTACTTGGCGGACAAGTCTTTCAATTGCGCCGAAACCAGGTCGCCGATGCCGCCCAGTTTGGCGTGGCCAAACGCATCTGTCACCGAATCGGTAAACACCATTTCGCCGCCTTCAAACGTTGCGCCTTCGGAGACCAGCACGACCGAGTATTTGCTTGGGTTTTGCAAACGATCGTCAGCCAGTAATTCCGTTAGGTGTTCGATGTTGAACTTGTATTCCGGGATCACACAGCGATGCGCCGCGCCAGCCATCGTTGGGAGCATGGCGGTAAAACCCGCATAGCGCCCGAACACTTCCAGGACGAGAAAACGCTCGTGCGAACCTGCGCTCGTGCGCAAGCGATTGGTCATTTCGATCGTGCGGCTCACGCAGGTGGAAAAGCCGATGCAATAATCGGTGCCAGGAACATCGTTGTCCATCGTCTTGGGTATAGCAATGACCTTGACGCCTTGTTTGTACAGGCGCACGCCAAAGCTCAATGTGTCATCGCCGCCAATAGGAATCATGTAATCAATTCCCAGAAAATCGAGATTCTTGATCACTTCGGCGGTGAGATCATTTTTTTCCGCATTGTAGGTATCACGCAAGTGGAGCGGCACATCGGCTTTTTTTACGTTGCTTGGATTCGTGCGCGAGGTATGCAGGAACGTGCCGCCGGTACGTCCCGCTTTGTTGACTTCTTCTTTCGTGAGAATCTGATAGTTTTCGCTATTGTCTGCTTTTTCATCGCGGATGATGCTGATCGCGCCGAGCCAGCCTCGTCGAATCCCGATGACTTGGTACCCTTCGCGCAGGGCGCGCAGGGTGACGGCGCGGATCGCGGGGTTGAGCCCCGGCACATCGCCGCCGCCGGTCAAAATCCCGATCACTCCCTTTTTGGTATTGACGTTTACCATGCCGAACCTCCTTTTGAAGAAATAGAATAATAACGTCGGTAAAATTATACGCCGATTTGCCGTCGAGCGCAACAGATTTTTGACTTGTATTCTTGGCGGTGATACAATGTTAGTCGAGCAACGGCGCTCGCTAAATTCCAGTGATCCATTTGATTCTTGTTTAGGAGGACAGTATGCAACAGCGTGTTCGAGAAATTCTGAGTTGGTATTCGCATGAAAACCCGGGTGTGCGGGCGAACATTGCGCGCTTGCTCAATCACGGTAAATTGGGTGGCACAGGCAAGTTGGTGATTTTGCCGGTGGACCAAGGGTTTGAACATGGTCCCGCGCGCAGTTTTGCGCCGAATCCTGCCGGGTACAATCCGACGTATCACGTCGAACTCGCAATTGAAGCCGGGTGTAATGCGTATGCCGCGCCGCTGGGCTTTATCGAATCGGTGGCGGATGATTACGCGGCGGAAATTCCGCTGATCTTGAAAATCAACAATCACGAAGTTTTGTACGATGAAAAAGATCCAATGCCGGCATTGACGGCAACTCCGCGCGACGCTTTGCGTCTCGGTTGTGCGGCGATTGGTTACACCATTTATCCTGGCTCGGCGAACTTTCGGCAAATGTATGAACAATTGCGCGCGGTGAGCGAAGAAGCCAAAGCGTCCGGGCTTGCGGTCGTGGTGTGGTCATATCCGCGCGGCTCGTCGCTTAGCAAAGAGGGCGAGACGGGGATTGACGTGGCGGCGTATGCGGCGCAAATTGCGGCGCAGATGGGCGCGAACATTATCAAAGTGAAACCACCGACCGCGCATGTGGAATTGGCGGAAGCGAAAAAAGTGTACGAGAAATACGCGATTCCAACGGGCACACTTGCCGAACGGATCAAGCACGTGGTGCAAAGCGCGTTTGACGGCAAACGCATTATCATTTTCTCCGGCGGCGCGGCGAAGGACGATGCGGCGGTGTTTGAAGAATTGCGCGGCATCCGCGACGGCGGCGGCTTTGGCTCGATCATTGGGCGCAATTCGTTCCAGCGACCCAAAGCGCAAGCGCTCCAGTTCTTGGATACCGTGATGAAAATTTACGCGGGTGAAAAGTAACAATCAAAAACTTCCAAGTCACGCGACTTGGAAGTTTTTAGATCACTCTAATTATGCGCGATAATTTTTTGCGTGTCCTTTATAGTTTGCCGATAAAATAAGATGATGCTATAATGCGATCCGTGTGGCTTGGCAAATTACTCCAATGAAGGAGAAGATATGTCGGAAGATCAACCGCAAGTTCCCGTGATTCAAATTGCCGATAGCGAAGAGGAATGGCTCGACGAGCAGGTCCGGCGCAGTGTGCTAGTGACTCCAATGGATCACGTCGTGGACCTCGTGGATAAAATCTACAACTGGGGTCGCCGTAATTCGGTGTGGCCCATGGGTTTCGGTTTGGCGTGTTGCGCGATCGAGATGATTTGCACCGCCGCTAGCCGCTATGATATTTCGCGCTTTGGCATGGAACTGTTTCGCGCGTCACCGCGCCAAGCCGATTTGATGATCGTCGCCGGCACGGTGACCAAGAAAATGGCACCCTCGATTGTTCGTTTGTACAATCAAATGGCGGAACCTAAATATGTTCTGGCGATGGGCGCGTGCGCGATTGGCGGCGGACCGTTCAAAGAAGGGTATAATGTGGTTTCCGGCATTGACAAATTCTTGCCGGTGGATGTCTATGTGCCGGGTTGCCCGCCGACACCGCAAGCATTACTGCATGGTCTGATTCAACTGCAAAAGAAAATTGACGGGCAAACTATTCGGGATGTGTCCTGGTATCGCAAGGGCCAATCCGATGGCGTGCCAGAGCCCGTGCTGGGGCCGGATCTGGTTGACGTGCGCCGCGTTGAAGAAATCACTGTCCTGTCCGCCGATCCAGAACAGTTGCAAGCCCGCGCAGTGAAATTGCAAACCAAACTCGAACAAAAATCTGAAAAGCTGGCGGCTGAACACAAGCCCGCCGCGCCTGCGGCGGCGAAACCCGCCGAAGCGCCTAAAGCATAAAGAGAAAAAGTTAAAAAGGCAAAAGTAAATCCCTGAAAATATACTTTTGACTTGGCCATTTAACTTGGGTCTTGATTGAGGAGTTCTGACAATGGCTGTCAATGCGCCTTCTGTTCCGACGGAAACCAAAATTAATTTAAACGATCCCCAGGTCGTCGCTGAAAAAATTAAAGCGACGTACCCCGACGCGATTGAGGCGGTGAGTGCGCAAGGCATTGTGGTCAAACGGGATCACCTTTTGGACGTTGCACGTTTTTTGCATGACTCGAAAGAATTGGCGTTTGATTATTTGAACAATGTCACGAGCGTGGATTATCCGGATCGCTTTGAAGTGGTATATCACTTGAGTTCGGTGGAGCGCGGCGGTGCGCCACTCACGCTCAAAGCCAATGCGGATCGCCAGGACCCCGTGGTGCCATCACTCGTGCCGGTTTATCGCGGCGCGAATTTTCAAGAGCGCGAAGTCTACGACATGATGGGCGTTCGGTTTGCCGGTCATCCGAACTTGCGCCGCATTTTGATGTGGGATGGCTTTGAAGGTTATCCGCTCCGCAAAGATTACAAAGAGCCGTACTACGAAGAAGAGAAAAAACCATTTGGCACGCGCTGGGATCGCGGTCATCATGTCATCGCCGAAGATCGCAATCCCTGGCATGACAATGTCAGGTATCCGGCGAATTTTGACGCGATTGCCTACAAACCCGAGCCGGAAGCGGTGCGCACGCTGGGCGTTGAAGAAGCGATCGGCTCCAATCTGCGCACCGATAAAATTGTGTTGAACATTGGACCGCAACATCCATCCACGCACGGCGTATTGCGAATTCGCACAACGCTGGATGGCGAAACGGTGGTGGCGGCGGATCCGGTCGTGGGTTACCTCCATCGCAATCACGAAAAAATTGGCGAACGCAATACCTACCTGCAAAATATCCCGTTCACCGACCGCCTCGATTACATCACGTCGATGTCGAACAATCTGGCGTATATCGTCGCCGCCGAAAAATTGATGGGCGTTAAGGCACCGGAGCGCGCAGAATATCTCCGCGTGATTATGGCGGAATTGACGCGCATTATCAGTCACTATACTTTGTTCGGCTTTTTGTACAACGACCTGGGCGCGTTTATGACGCCGGTGTTGTACTGCCTCGAAGAACGCGAATTGATTTTGGACTTGTTCGAAGCCGCATCCGGCTCGCGCATGATGTGCAACTATATGCGTTTTGGCGGCGTTACGCGCGATGTGCCAGCCGATTTTATCGAAAAGGCGACGTATCTAGTGAACGAGCGTTTGCCGCGCGTAACCGACGAGTTGGAAAATTATCTCGTCCACAACGAATTATTCCAAGCGCGTTCCAAAGGCGTTGGCATCTTGCCGCGCGATCTCGCGATCAATTATAGCGCGGCGGGGCCCATGTTACGCGCGTCGGGGGTTCAGTACGATGTGCGCCGCGCTGAACCATATTCGATCTATGATCGCTTTGCGTTCGATATTCCGACCGGCACCGTAGGCGACATTCGCGATCGCGTGACCGTGCGCGTGGCTGAAATTCGTGAGAGTCTGAAAATTTTGAAACAGGCGCTCAAGGATATTCCAGCCGGTGAAATTCAAACTGGCAAAAAGAATTATCAGGTCCGCATGCCCAAAGGCGAAGTATACGGCCGCGGCGAAAATCCGAAAGGCGAATTGGGCTTCTATCTCAACAGTGATGGCACGCCCAATCCGTATCGCTATCATGTGCGCGCGCCCGCGTTCATCAACCTGGGTGCGCTGAACGAAATGGCGGCAGGATACAAAGTGGCGGACCTGATCGTGATCTTGGGTTCGATTGATGTGACCATGGGCGAAGTCGATCGTTAATCAACCTCAAAGCAGAGGAGCGGGATATGAGCTTTGGATTAGGTTTACTAAACGGATTGCGTTATACCATGAGCCGCGTGGCGAAAACCTTCGCTGGCGATTTCAAGCACCTGGGCAAACCATACGATCCGGTGTCATTGGTGGAACGGCAAAGCATTAAACGCTCGGGCGTCTTTACTGTGCAATACCCGGAAGAAAAATGGCCCGTGCCGGAAAATTTTCGCTTTGTGCCGTTTCTGGTGTACGAACCCAAACTCGACGCAAACGGCAAGCCGATTGTCGATCCAAAAACTGGTCAAGAGGAAATCGGCTACGAGCGCTGTACATCATGCGGTATCTGCGCCAAAGTATGCCCGCCGCAATGTATTTGGATCGTGCGCGCGACCACGGCGGAAGGTAAGCCGAAACCAAAATCGTCCGAATTTTATATTGATATTGACGTGTGCATGAACTGCGGGATGTGCGCCGAGTTTTGCCCGTTCGACGCGATCAAGATGGATCATAACTATGAGCTGGCGAATTACGAGCGCCACGTCAGTCACATCCATGATATTGACAAACTGATGAAGTCCACCACCTACTATGCCCAGATTCACCCGCAAGATTGGGCGCGTGAAGAAGCAGACCGCAAAGCGAAAGAAGCGGCAAAGGCGGCAAAGAAATAAAATTGCGGCGACGTGGCGCGCAATACCGGGCATGAAAAAATATGACGATGCTTGCGCTTGGTCAAGTTGCCCCCAGGTTTTCGTTGCGGGGCATTGACAATCAACTGTATACGTACGATACAAACGGCGCGCGGCTGACGCTCGCCGTCTTTTTCAAACCGACTTGTCCAACGTGTGCGCTCGCGTTTCCCTATTTCGAAACGATCTTCCAAACTTTTCGCAAAGCGGGACTGATCGTGTGGGGCGTTTCGCAACACGCATGTAACCCATCCGCTGACTTTGCATCCAAACATAGATGCACCTTTCCGATTTTGCTGGATGCTGATTGGCGCGTGTCGCGGTTGTATGATCCGCAATTTGTGCCTACCGGTTTCTTGATCGAGCGTACGGGGCGCGTGATCGAAAGTGTGGTGGCGTTCGACAAAGCGGGTTTGAATCGTTTGACGCAAAGTATTGCCGCGCAACTTGGCGTACCCAGCGTGACGATTGCCGCGAATGATGATGGGAATCCGCCGTTTCGTCCCGGCTGAGGCGCAGAACAGCGAGACTAGTCAGTCCGCAAGCGCTCGCCAGTCGTCGGATTTCCGACGAGGCGATTGTTTTACTGAACCGAGCGATGTGGCTCAAAGATAAAGGTGCAGAATGGCCATTAAACCAATTTTAACCTCAGAGCATCCCGTGCTCCGACAAAAAGCAAAAAAAGTGAAACGGGTGGATGCCGCCGCGCAAAAACTCGTTGACGATATGTTCGAATCAATGCATGCCGCGCATGGACTAGGGCTTGCCGCGCCGCAAATTGGCGTCAGTCTGCGCGTCCTCGTGATCGAAATGCCGCAAGACGAAGAAGAGCCCCATAGCGGTGAAAAAATTGTGTTGATCAACCCCGAAATCGTCAAAGCCACCGGCGAGCAATTTGGTGAAGAGGGTTGTTTGTCCATCCCCGGTTATGTCGGGATGGTGCGCCGCGCCGATAAAGTAACGGTCAAGGGTTTGGATTACAAAGGTAAAGAAATCCGCGTCAAAGGCGAAGAATTGCTTGCGCGCGCGTTACAACATGAAATCGATCACCTCGACGGGGTTCTCTACACGGACCGCTTGGAAAAGCCAGAAGATTTGTATCGCGTGACCGAAGATGGGCGCGAACCCGTGTTTCAGAGCGGCGCGCGTGATCGAATCCCGGCGTGATGCTTTGACTTTCAGACGCCGCTAGATATAATCAAGCTATTCATATGAAAACGGCTCCGGTTCCGCGATTCTGCCGGGGCAAGCGTGCAAGGAGGCATGCATGATCAATGCGTTACGGGTTGGGTACAGCGTTCTGCGGTATCGGGGCGGGATCGGGCAATGGGCTTGGGCGGTCAACCGCGTCGCCGGGCTGGGCATTCTGCTTTTTCTCGCACTCCACATCGTAGACATTTTCATCGCCGGTTTTGGACCCGCGCTCTTCAACGAGCTCTTGTTCCTCTACAAAGGTCCGGTCGTCCGCTTGCTTGATGTATTCCTCGTGTTCGGTTTGCTCTACCATGGCATCAATGGTTTGCGCCTCACGTTAATGGATTTCAAACCGACGCTGGCAAAGCAACATCTGCAATTGTTTTATGGTCAGATGGTTCTGTTTCTCGTCATGTTCATTCCCGCTAGTTTAGGTTTGCTCAGCGAATTTTATGGCATCTTTGGCGGTATCCTGATCACCGTGATTATTCTTGCGTTGCCGCTGGGGGTCGCCGCGTTTTCAAATTATTTGCCGTTTGGCAGTGAACAAACCGAGGTTAGCACGGGCAATTATGATGCCGCACTCGTGCGCTTGGCGGCGTCACGCGGTAGACCGCGCAGTGGCTTTGAATTCAACTTGTGGTTGTTCATGCGCGTCTCGGGTTTATTTATTATCTTTCTCGCGCTTGCGCATATGTACATCGAACATTTTGTCATCAGCGTCGAGGCTGTGTCGTTTCAAACTGTGATTGATCGCTGGACGGGCGCGCAAGGCGCGTTTTGGCGCATGTACGATTTGCTCTTGCTCGTCTTTGCGTTTACGCACGGCATTAACGGCGCGCGCAATGTTATGAGTGATTATTTCCATTCTGCCGGTTGGCGCGCGTTTCTCACGATTTCGGTTTGGGTCGTGTGGTTTTTGTTAATCGGCATGGGCGCGTTCATCATCTTTACCTTTACACCTGGCACATTGCCAAAATAAGTGGCGCGTGGAGCGTGGTCAGAAAAAATCTGCTCACGGTCCAAACCCACTGACCACTGGAGTTATAAACGATGACACAGTTCCATAAATTTGATGCAGTGATTGTTGGCGCGGGCGGCGCGGGCTTGTACGCCGCGCTGGAATTGGTACGCGATGGCGCGAATGTGGCGGTGTTGAGCAAGTTATATCCCACGCGGTCGCATACCGGCACAGCGCAAGGCGGCATCGGCGCGGCGCTCGGCAACCAGGAAGAAGATCACTGGGAATGGCACATGTTTGATACGGTTAAAGGCGGCGACTATCTTGTCGATCAAGACGCGGCAGAAATTCTTGCGCGTGAAGCCGTCGAGACGGTGTACGAACTGGAGCATATGGGCTTGCCGTTCAATCGCACACCCGAGGGCAAGATCGATCAACGCCGCTTTGGCGGTCACACGCATCACGAAGGCAAGGGTCCCGTCAAACGCGCGTGCTATGCCGCCGACCGGACCGGGCATATGATTTTGCAGACGCTCTATCAACAATGTGTCAAACACGAAACGAATTTTTTTAACGAATACCAGGTGCTTGATCTGATCATCGAGAACAATGTCTGCGCGGGTGTGGTAGCGATTGACATTCTGAGCGGCGAACTGCACGTGTTTCACGCCAAAGCCACGGTGATTGCGGCGGGCGGATTCGGCAAAATGTTCAAGGTCACGTCGAACGCGCACTCGCTCACCGGCGATCCCGTCGCCATGTTGTATCGGCATGGTTATCCGCTGGAAGACATGGAATTTTTCCAATTCCACCCCACCGGCATTTACAAAAAAGGCATCTTGATGTCCGAAGCCGCGCGCGGTGAAGGCGGCATCCTGGTCAACGGCAAGGGCGAGCGCTTTATGGAACGCTATGCGCCCACGATGATGGACCTCGCGCCGCGCGATATGATTTCGCGTTTTATGCAACAGGAAATCAACGAAGGGCGCGGAATTGATGGCAAAGATTTCGTTTACCTGGATATTCGTCCCGAGACGATTACGAAATATAAAAGCGCGCCCGGCGGCAAAGCGGTCACCGAACACGAACTGCGCGAAAAGTTGCCGGACATTATCGAGATGATGGAATTGTATCTCGGCGTCGATCCGATGAAACAACTTGTGCCGACGCAACCGACCGCGCACTATGCGATGGGCGGCATTCCGACCGACACGAACGGGCGCGTGGTGTATGACGACAAGAACACCGTTTTGCGCGGTTTGTATGCCGCTGGTGAATGCGCGACCGTCTCGGTTCACGGCGCGAACCGCTTGGGCACAAATTCGCTCGTGGACATTCTGGTTTATGGTCGGCGCTCGGGGCGCTCGGCGGCGGAAGATGTCAAGCAATTTGATTATGCGCCGATGCCTGCGAATCCTGAAGCGGCAGTTGTTGCACAGGTGGACAATCTTTTTAATAGCACCGGCAAAGAATCCATCGCGAAAATTCGCGTCGAGATGCAAGAAATTATGACCGCGCAGTGCGGTGTATTCCGCACCGGACCCATGCTCGAAGAGGTCAAGAAAAAATTAGCCGAGTTGCAAACGCGCTACAAAAACGTCGCGATCCAGGATCACACCAAAAAATTCAACACCGATTTGCTGGAAGCGTTGGAACTGGGCTATCTACTCGATCTGGCTGAAGCGACGGCGTACAGCGCGGCGGCGCGCACGGAATCGCGCGGCGCACACGCGCGCGAAGATTTTCCAAATCGCGACGATAAAAACTGGCTCAAGCATACGCTCGTCGCGAAAAAAGACGGCACGATCGTACTGACTTCAAAACCGGTTGTCATTACAAAATATCAACCCAAGGAACGGAAATACTAGAATGTGGTTTGTGGTCGGTCTCATTGTCGGCGCAATCGTTGGACTAGTTTTTGGCGTGTTCATCGGCTTTTCGCTCTATCAACGCGCTGGCACCTGGGACTGAGGAGCCAAGTCAGTCTCCAATAGTTGTCTGACTATTGATTTTTGAATACTGACCACTGGAGTTTTTGTGCCAGATTTTCTCACCTGCTTGGCGGGAGTGTTTGTTGGTCTTGGGATCGGTATGATCGTGGGCGTGTCGTTAGGTCTGCGCTTGTATTGGAAGACTGGACATTGGTAAAGCTCGTCATCCAACGTAGGAGGACAAGGAACGATGCAAGTTCAATTCAAAGTCAAACGATTCAATCCTGAAAAGGAAAACAAGGCATACTGGGGCGAATATACCGTCGAAGTGGAAGACACGGACCGCGTGTTGGACGGTTTGAATTACATCAAATGGAATCACGATGGTTCGCTCGCGTATCGGCGTTCGTGCGCGCATGGCATCTGCGGCTCGGATGCCTTTGTGGTCAACGGACGCAATCGGCTTGCGTGTAAATTTTTGATCAAGCAGGCGCTTGCCGAAACCAAGGTGATTACAGTCGAGCCACTGCGCGGTTTCCCGGTGATCAAAGACCTCGTGGTGGATATGGAAGGTTTCTTTGCGAAATATCGCAGTGTTAAACCGTACCTAATCAACCACGACCCGGTGCCGGAAAAAGAACGCCAACAATCGGCGGCGCAACACGCGCGCTTTGATTTCACGACGCCGTGCATTCTGTGCGCCGCCTGCACGACTTCGTGTCCCACGTTCTGGGCGGACAAGGACTATGTTGGCCCCGCCGCGATTGTCCAAGCGCATCGGTTCATTTTCGATTCGCGTGACCAAGGCAGTGCCGAGCGTTTGGCGCTTCTTGCGGATAGCGGCGGCGTGTTCACCTGTCGCAGTATTTTCAATTGCGTCGAAGCGTGCCCGCGCGGGATTGACATTACCCGCGCGATCTACGAAGTGCGTCAAGCGATGTTGTTCAACAAAACCTAAATTCCAATCATTTTTTTCGGAGTGACGTATGCCGTACTATGAATTTCTTTGCGACGACTGCAACGCGCAATTTGAATTGAAACGCTGTATCCAGGAAATCGATCACCCCGCCGCGTGTCCAATTTGTCACGGTGAACACGTCGCGCGCCAAATCTCGCGCGTGATGGCGTTCAGTCACGGCGACGACGGGAGTACGAGCGCAGTCGGTGGCGGTGGGTGCGCCGGGTGCGGCGGCGGTACGTGCGGCAGTTGCGGCAAGCACTAGGTTGGGCTGATTCGATTTTTGCACATCATATTTGTTCAGCGCGAGACAGGGGAGTCTCGGCGTTGAGTCTAAGGAGGAAAAGAGTCCATGTCGGAAATTGATTTGACGGTTCGAGTGGGTGGTGATTCAGCGGCAGGTGGGATTGTTACAACTGGTGAAGTGTTTACGCGGATTGCGGCGTATGCTGGCTTGGAGGTGTATACGACCCGCACCATTCCCGCTGAAATTAAAGGCGGGCACGTCATGTTCCAAATGCGGATTGGGCAAGACCGCGTATGGTCGCAAGGCGATGATCTGGACATGCTCATCGCGTTCGATCAGGAATCCATTGATCGGTATCATGCTCTCATTCGCCCCGGTGGAATTTTGATTTACAATTCGAACGATAGCAAGCCGACGGAAAAGCAAAACCTGGTGCAGTATGCCCTGCCACTGAATGATCTCGCCAAGTCGATCAACTTTCAGCGCGGGCGCAATATCATCACGATTGGCGCAATGGTCAAACTATTTGACTTGCCCTTTGACACAGCCACACTCATCGTCGAAAAACAACTTGGCAAGAAAAAAGAATTACTGGATCAAAACTTGCTGGCGTTGAAAACAGGGTATGATTATATTGAACAGAATGTCACCAAGAGCGCGCCATATCACTTGACCCCGCGCGTCGGCGGCGCTGAAGCTGACCGTCTCGTGATGAGCGGCAACCAAGCGTTATCGCTAGGCGCAATCGCGGCGGGCTGTCGCTTTTACGCGGGCTATCCCATCACCCCGGCGTCCGACATTATGGAATTTCTCGCCGGTGAATTCCCGCGCGTCGGCGGCGCGATGATCCAAGCCGAAGACGAAATTGCCGCGTTGGCAATGGCATTGGGCGGCGCGTTTACGGGCGTGCGCTCGATGACGGCAACTTCCGGTCCCGGCTTGGCGTTGATGGTCGAATTGATGGGGCATGCGACAATCACCGAAATCCCGGTTGTCATTGTGGACGTTCAGCGCGCTGGTCCTTCGACGGGTATTCCAACGAAAATTTCGCAAGGCGATTTGCGCCTCGCCGTATTTGGCGCAAACGATGACGCGCCGCGCGTCGTCATCGCGCCAGTTTCCGTCGAAGATTGCTTTTATCAGATGATTCATGCGTTCAATCTGGCGGAACGCTACCAGACGCCGGTGATTGTCTTGAGCGATCAAGATATGTCGGTGCGTGTGAACACCATTGCGCCATTCGATCTCACGCGCGCACACATCGAACCACGCATGTTGTGGAACCCGGACAGCCCCAGTGGCGAACCGTTTGAGCGCTATAAAAATACCGCAACGGGAATTTCGCCCATGTCCTTGCCCGGCATGAAGGGCGGGCAATACGTCGCCGAAGGGCTGGAACATTACGCGGACGGTTCGCCGTCCTATGCGCCGGACACACACATTGAAAATATGGACAAGCGCGCGCGCAAAATTCGCCTCGCCGTCGCAGAAGCCGAAAAATGGAGCATGTATGAAAAATTCGGCGATGACGACGCGCGCGTGTGCGTGCTGGGCTGGGGTTCGACCATTGGCCCCGTGCATGAAGCGATCGAAAAAGCGCAAGCCCACGGAATGAAAGTTGCCGCGCTGTACGTCAAAATGTTGTCGCCGTTGCCAACCAAACTGATCGCCGATTTCATTGCCAACCGTGATGTGATTATCGTGCCAGAGTTGAACCACACCGGACAATTTGGACGGATGATCCAAGCGCAGTTCTGGCGCGAAGTGGTCAGTCTATGTCGCTACGGCGGCATGCCGTTGGCGATGTGTGATGTATATGACGAAATCGAAAAGGCGTATGCGGGCTTGAAAGCGGCGGCGAAAAAAGCGACCGCGAAAAAAGCGACCGTCAAGAAAGTGATTGCCAAGAAAAAAGTTGTGAGCAAGAAAAAAGCGGCGCCCAAGAAAAAAGCTGGGCGGAAAGGATAACAGATGATTACAACCATTGGTTCACCCACAGCCAAGTTCGAACCGGTCAACCTGACCGTGAACGATTATAAATCCGATGTCAAACCGATTTGGTGTCCGGGATGCGGCGATTTTGGCGTCCTGGCAAGTTTCTACAAAGCGATTTCTGAATTGCACTTGCCGCCGGAACAACTCGTCGTCGTGTCTGGCATTGGTTGCTCCGGGCGCTTTCCTGCGTTCGTCAACTCGTATGGTTTGCACGGAACGCACGGACGCGCCTTACCATTGGCGACGGGCGTCAAGATGGCAAATCCCGAACTTGTCGTCGTGGCGGCAGGTGGTGATGGCGATGCGTTCAGCATCGGCATGGGTCATGTGCCGCACGCGATTCGCCGCAATGTAGACATTACCTACATCGTGATGGACAATGAAATCTATGGCTTGACCAAAGGGCAAGCGTCACCGACCAGCCCGGTTGGAATCGAGCGCAAGGCATCGCCGTATGGCACGGTGGAAAAACCGATCAACCCATTGCTCCTCGCGTTGGCGAGCGGCGCGACCTGGGTGGCACGCGGCTTTTCCAGCAAGCCGAAAGAATTGACTGAATTGATCAAGCAGGCGATCCAGCACAAGGGCTTTTCGCTCCTGCAAGTTTTCTCGCCGTGTGTCACGTTCTACGATACCTACGATCATTTCAAATCGGTGACGAAATTCTTGCCGCCGGAACACAATCCGCGGGATCGCATGAGCGCGATGAAATACGCGATGGACGACGAAAATTTGTGGCTGGGGCTCTACTATCAAGAAGAACTGCCGACCTACGACGAGGGGTTTGCCGCCAAACGCGCGCAAGCGGCCAAGCCAAATTATGGCGTCAAAGAGATCATGAACAAGTACATGCGCTAAGCTAAAAACTGGCGAAGGCTTCAAACCTTCGCCAGTTTTTTATCGGTTGCCAATTCCGCTTAGAGTGTGCTACAATCGCGCCTAGTGGAAATTTAATGCCGAACGATTACGTTTTTGGCTTTGGTCCAAAATAAGCGAGTAACAAATGACTGAAACAATGATGCCGCCCGCGCCTCCTCGTCCACGTCACCCCGATTGGATTCGCGTGCGCGCGCCGATGGGCGAAAACTATACGCACTTGAAAGGACTCGTGCGCGGATTGCAATTGCATACCGTGTGCGAATCCGCCCTGTGTCCCAACATCGGCGAATGTTGGGGCGCCGGCACCGCGACAATCATGATCCTGGGTGATGTCTGCACGCGCGCATGCCGCTTTTGCGCGGTGACGACCGGCAATCCGCATGGAATCGTGGACGCGGAAGAACCGGGGCGGGTCGCCTCGGCGATTGCCGAATTGAAATTGAATTACGTCGTCGTCACCTCCGTTGATCGCGATGATTTGCCGGATGGCGGCGCGCAGATTTTCGCGGAGACCATTCGGCAGATCAAGGCGCAAGCGCCACGTACCAAGGTCGAAGTCTTAACCGGCGATTTTCGTGGTGACCGCGGGTGTGTGCAAACAGTGATTGATGCCGCGCCGGATGTGTTTGGGCAAAATGTTGAGACGGTGAAACGCTTGACACATTTTGCGCGTGATCGGCGCGCGGGCTATGAGCAAACCCTCGCTGTGTTGCGGATGGCAAAAGAGTTTGCGCCGCAACGCCGCACCAAAAGTTCGCTCCTGGTCGGTATCGGCGAAACGCGCGACGAAGTGATCGAGACGCTGCGCGATTTGCGCGCGGCGCAGGTGGATTTGCTGGCGATCGGACAATATCTGCAACCGACGCGTACCAAGCGGCATGTGCCGCTCGTCGAGTACGTCACGCCCGATCAATTTGCCGAATACGGCAAGCTGGGCCGGGAGCTTGGGTTCAAATACGTTGCGGCGGGCCCGCTCGTCCGTAGTTCGTACAAAGCGTGGCAAGCCCTACTTGCGCTCGATTGATTTCCAACTGGCACGATTCAAATTCCAAATTCAAACCATGTCTGCTGTTTACACTGACGAACAATTAATGACGGCGCTGGCACGCGGCGAAAGCTGGCCGATGACCGCGCTGTACGAGCGCTATGCACGCCTGGTTTTTTCGCTCGCGCTCCAAGTGCTCAAGGATCGCGGCGCGGCGGAAGAAGCCGTGCAAGAAGTGTTTGTCAAAGTGTGGCGGCGCGCGCGGGATTACGATGCGGCGCGCGGCAAATTTTCGTCGTGGCTCACCGGCATCGCGCACCATCAAGCGATTGACGAACTGCGGCGGCGGCGGATTCGTCCCGCGGCCTCAGACGACGACGATGAAGCGATCGCGCAAGTGCCGGATCACACACTGCAACCGCTCGAGTTGGCGATGCAGAGTAGCGAACGCACGCGCATCATCGGCGCGCTTGCCGCGATTCCAGCCGACCAACGCCAGCCGATTGAGCTGGCGTATTTTGAGGGATTCACGCAACAGGAAATTGCCGATCGCTTGGGCGAGCCGCTCGGCACAATCAAAACGCGGATGCGGTTGGGAATGCAAAAATTAAAAGCGTTGCTGAGTCAAGCCAATTAGATCAAGTTTTCTTAAATTCGTTGGTTTGCGCTACATTAAATAAATCTAATAATTCACTCTTTCCGTATAATCTACGGAAAGGATTTCGATCTGCATGACGACCTGTCAGGAATTAGACGAACTCTATCTCGCCTATGCGCTCGATGCGGTAGATGATGTTGACCGCCAACGCATTGAGCAACATACCGCGCAATGTGCGGCATGTGCCCAAGTGGCCGCCGCGTATCTCCCGGTAGCGGATTTCTTGGCGTTGTCTGTGCCACAATATGATCCGCCCGCCGATCTCAAATATCGCGTGCTTGCCGCCGCGATGCCAAAAGCCAAATTCGCGCCCGCGTCGCGTCCAGCGCGCATCGCTGACTTGGGGGCGATGGTTGCCGCACTCTTCCGCGCTCCAGCCCTGTCGGCAGTGATGCTCATCTTGATTGTTGGTTTGGGGCTGTGGAATCTTACTTTGCAAAATCAAATGACGCAACAAGCCACATTCAATCAGCAGTTGCAAGCCGATCTCACGCGCAATCGCGCCTTGGTGAGCATTGTATCCTACGCGGATAGCCAGCCCAAACATATCGAGCCAACCGCGCTGGCGCCGCAAGCCATTGGGCGAGTGTATATGGCATCCGAGCTCAATACGCTTGCGTTAATTGTGTCCGATGTCCCGCCGCAAGAAGCGACCAAAGCATATCAGATTTGGCTGATTGATGCGGCGGGCGAGCGAACGAGTGGCGGCATGTTTACGGTGGACGCGCAAGGACGCGCGTGGGTTTTGATTCGCGCGCCCAAACCGCTTGGCAATTATTCCAGCATTGGCATCACGTTAGAGCCAGCTGAAGGCAGTCCCAAGCCGACTGGACCCAAGATGATGGGCACGACGTTGTGAAAAGCAAGCTAATCGGATCGCGCAAAAACGCCGCTGGACTTTCCGGCGGCGTTGTGATTGGTCGGTCTGATCTAGAAAAAAATGTGCGGCAAAGTTTTGGATTGTCTCCCATCGCGCGTCGTCTTTTTCAAACGACGGCTAAACCAGGCGTGAACTCGATCGATCGAGTTCACGCTCAATCGGCTTGCCGATTTTTGCCTGCGTAAGACGCCGATTTTTAATCGGCGGCGTTTGCCCAAAAACGTGACGCACACCTCCTAGAAAATTTGTGCTTGACACAGAACAGGCGTTCATGGTATAATGTGGACAAATGTTCGGCACGTCAAGGAGGTCAGCATGGGACTCTCGGAACGACAACAACGCATCTATGAATTTATTACAAAGTTCATGCGCGACAAGGGACGCCCGCCCACGATCCGCGAAATTGGGGGACACGTGGGCATCACGTCCACGTCCGTTGTTAACTACAATCTCAACATTCTCGTCCGCGAGGGCTTGATCGCGCGCGAAAAAGAAGTATCGCGCGGTTTGCGCGTTGTGGGCGCGCAAGCCAAAGCATTCGTCGGCGACCTTGGCTCATTCCAAATCCCACTCCTCGGCAAGATCGCCGCTGGTTTGCCCATTCCAATCCCTACCGCCGAAGGGCTCACGCAATTCGACGGCGAAATGCTCGCGCTCACCCGCGAATTGCTCCCCGATCCCGAAGGTGTTTACGCGCTCGAAGTCAAGGGTAATTCGATGATTGACGCGCTGATCAACGACGGTGACATTGTCGTGATGAAAAAAGCGCAAACCGCAATGAACGGCGATATGTGCGCGGTGTGGCTCAAGGACAAGAACGAGACGACCTTGAAACGTGTGTACAAAGAGCGCAGTAAAATTCGCCTGCAACCGATGAACCCGACGATGAAGGCGTTTTACGTGGACGCGCGTAATGTTGAGATTCAAGGCAAGGTTGTGCTAGTTGTCCGCCAATTGCAAAAACGTCCTGCCTAAATTGGCGCGCGCCTAAAATTTAAGGTTCCAATGCATTGACGAACGCTTGTTCTGGTGTATAATATAAACAGAACAAGCGTTCTGTTTTGCGCTGTTCCGAATTTTTAGGAGTTGCGCGCATGCCCAATCTCAAGCCGTGCCCGTATCGGCACCCGGACGACGACGGCCATATC
>JBBIUF010000062.1:0-27506 GCA_037440365.1 Chloroflexota bacterium | reverse complement strand
CCCAGCGTCCATCCAGCATCACGCGCCACGCCGTCCAATCCTCATTCCAGATCGCAATATCCGCGATCCGATCGGCGGCGAGACTGCCGCGCTGATCGGCGATGCCGAGCACGCGTGCGGGTGTCAGCGTCATCATGCGGATCGTTTCCACGAGCGGAATTCCGACGACCTGGGTTAGCACGGGAATCATTTGGTTGACGAGTGTCGAACTTCCGGCGAAGGAGGAGCGATCCAACATCATGCCGACGCCGTTTTGCACGTCGTATTCCAAACCGCCCATCACAAAATGCGCGCCTTCGGGCAAGCCCGCGCCGCTCGTCGCGTCCGAAATCACGCACAACCGATCCGCGCCGATACACTTGTACGCTAGTTGCATTAGCGTGGCGGGCAAATGTTTATTGTCGGCGATCATTTCCACCGACAAGCCGTCGAACGTGAGCGCGGCTTCAAGCAAACCCGGCTTGCGCCAGGGACCTTCGCGCACGACCGACGACATGGCGCTCCAAATGTGCGTGACGTGTCGCAAACCGATCTGCATTGCCGCGCGCACCTCGCTGTCCTTGGCGGACGAATGTCCGGCGGACACGATCACGCCGCGCGCGACGAGCGCCGCGATGAGATCGAGCGCGCCGGGTAATTCTGGCGCGAGCGCGAAAATTTTGATCTTATCCGCATGGTCGAGCAACTCTGCGGCGGAGCCGTCATTCGGCAAACGAATATTGGCGGGATCGAGCGCGCCTTTTTGCGCGGGATTGATGTACGGACTTTCGAGGTGCATCCCCAGGACGCGCGCGCCTGAATGTGCATCGCGTTGCCAGCCGCGCGCAAACTCGATGCACTGGATCAGATCGGGGATCGGCGCGGTGGCGAGCGTGGCGAGCAGGGTGGTGACGCCGTGCCGCGCGTTTTCGTCGCAGATCGCGGCGAACGCTTGCGCGGTTGGCTCGTTGAATGTGTGACCCATCGCGCCGTGCGTATGCAGATCGATCAAGCCGGGTGTGATGGTGCGTCTGCCAACATCAAGCCGTGTAACGTCCGCGCCGAGTGTGCCAACATCTACAATCGCTAAAATTTTTCCGCGCTCGATCACAATTGCTTTACCCAGCGCGATTTCATTCGGCAATACGATGCGCCCGTTGACAAGCGCCAACCGTTCGACGGGATAGTTCACCATGTGTTATCGCTCCAAGCGTACAGCGGTCAGTTGATCGTCAAAAATAATGTGTTGTGAAATGCCGCGCAGAGTTTCGGAAATCTCTGCGCCGCGTGGTGCGAGTGTGAGAATCGGAATCTGATGCGCATAAGCATAGCCCGCCTCGATGCCAACGCCCACACCTTTTTCGGCGAGATCGACGAGGACATAATCACTCGCGTCAATGGCGGCAAAGGTGCGCCGCATCAACTCGGTGGGCGCGAATGAACGGTTGCCCCAGTCTTCGAGGTCGCGCACAATGCAGGTGGTCGTGTGACCGCGCGCGGCGAGTGTGGCAATGATGGTTTCGATCCGCGCGCGATTGCGCTGATCCGCGTGAAACTTGATCGAAAGAAAGATGCGCATTACGCGGCGAACGATTTTGCCAGTGCGACGGCGCGGCTCGCGTCCGGCGAATAGCCATCCGCGCCGATACTGCGCGCATACGCTTCGGTGACGGGCGCGCCGCCAACCAAGACTTTGATCTGGTTGCGCAATCCGGCGGCTTGCAATGCGTCAATCGTCGTCTTCATCATCGGCATCGTCGTGGTGAGCAACGCCGACATGCACATGAAATTCGGCTGGTGCGTGCGCACTGCCTCGACAAATTTTTCCGGCGATACGTCGGTGCCGAGATCGATAATGTCAAATGCCGAACCTTCCAGCATCATCGCGACGAGATTTTTACCAATGTCGTGCAAGTCGCCTTTGACGGTGCCAATGACGACCTTGCCCGCGGAAGCGACCTTGGCTTGGACGAGGTATGGCTTGAGCAAACCGAGCCCGCCTTGCATTGCGCGCGCGGCGATGAGCATTTCCGGCACAAAGTATTCGCCTTCTTCAAACAACTGCCCCACTTGTTTCATCGCGGCGACCATGCCGTCGTTCAGAATCACGCCGGGTTCCAAGCCGGCATCCAACGCGGCTTGGACGCCCGCAATCGTGGCTTTTTGATCGCCGTTGAGAACACCCTCAAAAATTTTTTGCAAATGTTCGTTCATGTTCACTCCTGTATGTAGCGATATTTTGTGTTTATGTCGCAAACATTGAGCGCAACGCCGCAAGTGTTTTTTCGACCGCGGCATCCGGTTCTAGTGTGTATTGAAAGCCAAGTTCCGCCGAAACAAAACCAGGATATTGGATCGCGCGCAACGCGTTCGCGAGCGGCGCAAAATCGATCGCGCCTTCGCCGGGAATGTGATGCGTGTCGCTGTCGCCGCGATTGTCGTCCAGATGAATGTGCAACGGCACGCCGCGCAAATTTTCGATGGCGGTTGCCAGGTCTTCGCCGTTGACGTTGGCGTGACCGGTGTCAAAGCAAATGCCCAGCCGCTCGGATTGGATTTCGCGGATCATGCGCAAGCCATCGTCTACCGTCAGGATCAGCGTGCTTTCCCACCGATGCGCGGGTTCGATTAGCAAACGCAAATTGGTGCGCTCGGTGTATTCCAACAACTCGGTGATGCTTTGGCGCAGAGTACGCCAACCGTGTTCGATGTGTTCGCCCGCGAGCGTCATGCCCGCGCACAAACTCACCGAGGGCGCGCCCAGTTTGAGCGCGTTATCAATTGCATCTTCGATATAGCGCACGCTGTCGCGCCGCACAGTTTCATTCGCCGAAGCCAGGAGCGACGGATAGCGGAATTGCGCCGGGATGAAATTCGGGACAGTCATTTCGAATTCATCCAGTAAGCGTTTGATGGCGTCCAACTCGGCGTCGAGATCGTGGCGGTACAGGTGCGGACGCCCGCCCCAGATTTCGATGCCGTCATAACCGAATTGATGCAAGCGGCAAATGGCATCTGGGAGCGAATGGTTAAAGTAGACAAAAGAAGATTGAGCGAAACGCATGATGACACCAAAAGAAAAAAAGATAAAAGATGAAGAAAAACTCAAATCGGATTTATTTCATTCTTCATTTTTTACTTGAGTTCGCCAAAACCAGGTTGCGTGTTCAATTGCATAAACTCGCGCTTGCCGGCGACGCGCGCCGCCATCGCGTAAAAATAGGTGATGCGCCCGCCGGGGCAACCGACGTTGGGATGGTACCCTTTGGGCACGGCGACGAGATCGCCGTCTTGTACAAAACCGCAAAAGAGCGGCGTGGCGAGGTCTTCATAGACACCTTGAATCGCAAACGCTTTGCCCATATCAAAATAGACATACAGTTCTTCGCGATCGTTGGCGTGTTCATGCGGGGGCCACGAGGTCCAGCCGCCGTTCGCGCCAACCGTAAAGCCCATCAGTAAACGCGCCGCGTGAAATTTGTCGTCAATGAACATATAGACATCGCGCAGAGTGGATGTTTCAGTCGAGCCAAACACCTTATGGCGGGCGGGGTCATTGGCGACATCCGAGAATTTGATATGCGCGAATTCGGTATTGCGATCACTCGGCGAAGAAATCTGCATTAGGACAGCGCGATGGCGGGTAGACAAGGTGATAGTGCTTTTCCACGGTACGTAGAGAAAATCTTTGAACTGTGCCGTGCCATTGGTTGCATTACAATTAAAATCGTATTCGCCCGAAATACAGACGAACGCGATTTCGGCGTTCCCGGTTTCGACAACAACTGCCGGGTTGGTGTTGGTCAACGTGATGCGCTTTGCCGCTAGAAATTCAAGCGGATGGATACCTTGCTCTAGCTCATTGGGATGATAAAGGTATTGGGTCATTGGATTCTCCACATCATTTCTGACGATTGGATGACGAATATTATATCCTACTCACGCTAATCCGAATTGTCCAATTGTTCTGACGAGTCTGCGGTCGGGTTGCGTGCCAAGTGCAAAGGATCAAACCCGTGATACGGCGTGAGCACTTCACCGGTAGCTTGTTGCAAACCGAGCGTGGCGATTGCCAACACGATCATGGCGATCACAAACAGCGCAATCAAGATCAGCATTGTTGTGCCGGAGAGCGGCGCAAGTTTGGCGCGCTCGACAAACTCTTCCCAAGTTATCACGACGGTTGGCTGGGAATAATTCTTGAATAGCCACGCAATGATCAAGACTGAAAAAATTGCAAAATAATTACGGCGAAATCGGCGGCCGATGGCTTCCCACATACTAATCGAAAATTTTGGATTCCGCAATGAACTGGCTAGACGCTCCGCCCATCCGGGCGAAGGTTCAAATGGCGGCACGAGCATCGCCGCAAAAAAATCCGTCTCCATTAGGCGGGTGCGATAACTCCACAATTCATAGTAGCGATAGCGGCGCGCTTCGATGTAGAGAAAAATAATGACGAGGAGCAGATTGACGAGCAGGACGCCGTGATGTTGGGTGGGACTGCCCAGCGCAAACGAAATTCCTGCGCTCGCCGTAATGATCGCCCAATTCGTCGTGGTGTCCAAACGATTGCGCCACGTATTCGCGCGCTGAATTTCGGCGCGATAAAAATGTACCATCGCCGTGTTGAATTCAGCGGGGCGCATCTCGTATCCGCGAAACGTCCAGACGGGTTTGTGGGCGGAGTCTGGATGTGCGGTTGGCTCGGTCATGGTTGCTTTTCCTCAAGCGCCGTGGCAATGCTTGAATTTTTTACCACTTTGACAGGGGCACAGCTCATTCCGACCCGCGTTCGCAAATTGCTCTGCGAGTTCGCTTTCTTGGCGCGCAAGCACAAGCATCAGGTCGGCGGGCGGGCGGTGTTGCTGGATGAGTGATGCCATCGTTTGCATCGGTTGGGCGATGTGCGCAAAGAATGCTTGGTATCCGTCACACAGATAATTGAGCCCTGGCTCGCCGTCCGGTGTTGTCAAGATGCGGTCTTTGGGACAGCCGCCATGGCAGATGAAACGCACCGCGCATTCGCGGCAATAGCGCGGCAAGGTATCGCGCTTGTTCAAGCCGAAACGTCGTTGCTGATCCGAACTCGCCAATACGTCGAGTTGGGTCTGCTGGAGGTTGCCCAGCTTGGACTGCGGTTCAACAAAATGATCGCACGAAAATAGATCGCCGTTGTGTTCCAGCGCGAGCGCATCGCCACATGTTTCCGCGAAAACGCAGAGCGCGGCTGGTTGTCCGCGCCACACACCGAGCGCAACGTCGAACAGTTGCACGAACACGCGCCCAATATCGTGTCGCGCCCATTCGTCAAAAATCGCAATCAGAAATTCGCCGTACTGTTTGCCAGTGACCGAACGCGGCGTGATGGTGTGACCGTGCTGAAACCCCGATGGATTATCGCGTTCGACAATCGGGATGAATTGGATAAAGCGTGCGCCTACTTGGTCGCGCAGAAAGCGATAGACGGAGAGTGGCTGATGCGCGTTCGCGGCGTGGACGGTTGTCAAAATGTTGAATTCAACGCGGTGCTGTTTCAATAACTCAATGCCGCGCATCACCCGGTCGAATGTAGGCGCGCCGCCCTTGTCCACGCGGTACGCATCGTGCAATGCGCGCGGACCATCGAGACTGACGCCGAGCAGAAAATCGTGCGCGCGAAAAAACTCGCACCACTCGGCGTCAAGTGTTGTGGCATTGGTTTGTAACGCATTCAGTACGCGCATCCCAGGTCGCGCATATTTTTGTTGCAGTTCGACCGCGCGATGAAAAAAATCCAACCCCATCAGCGTTGGCTCGCCGCCTTGCCATCCGAAAGTGACTTGAGGCAGATGCGATTGTGCCTCAAGGTATTGGCGCGTGTATTCTTCCAGCAACGCCTCGCTCATCCGAAAGGTGCTATTGGGATAAAGTTTTTCTTTGGAAAGAAAATAGCAATAGGCGCAATCGAGATTGCAGATCGCGCCGCGCGGTTTGAGCATGACGTGAAAGGCACGCGGATTGGTCAAGCGTTGATCCGAATCTCACTTGATGTGATTACTTGGATCATATCAAGCGTTGATTTCTTCTGGTGAGACCCGTCGCCGCCGTGGCGTGGGTCCAGCGGGCGCTGGCTCGATGCGCGGTTCGGTTTCGCCTGCTTGCACCATGCGCCGCACCAGGCGCGCGTGCAATGCATCCGCGACCTGACGATGTGATGTGAAACTGATCAGGTTGGTTAATTCATACGGATCGGCTTGCAGGTCGTAGAGAAATTCTTCGGTATAGTGATCCGAGCCCGGATCATCCAAGCCGCTCTTGTCATGCGCGGTCACGCTATATTTCCAACGATGCGTGCGCACTGCGCGCGCCACTTGCGATTCACTGATCTGAATGAATACGTCGTCTTGCCAATTCACGGGTTCATGCCGCACGAGTGGCAAGATGGAATGACCTTGCATCTGGGACGGCACCGGCAAACCTGCCGCGTCCAGCAACGTGGGCGGCAAATCCACTAGACTGATCATTTGTGAAAGCCGCCCGCCGCTCATCAAACCAGGTCCGGTCATTGCGGTTGGAACGCGAATCGAGCTGTCGTGGCAGGAGCGTTTGTATTCGCCGTTGCGTGTTTTGAAATGATTGCCGTGATCGGATGTAAAGAGCAGAATCGTGTTGTCGAGCAAATGCAAACTGGTGAGCGCATCGAGTAAACGACCCAACGCTTCGTCCAGCCGCTTGACCATGCCGCAATATCCGCCCCAGTGCTGGTGTGCGGATCCGCCTAACGTCGCGAGATCCGGCGGCAACCACCTGCCGCGATAGCGTTCGTCATAACCTGGGGGCGCGGGATAATTGTCGCGATGGTTTTGAAAGTGCGGTTCGAGGAATGACAGGAACAGGTAGAACGGTTCCGCTTGATGCGCGTCAACGTATCGAATGGCGGCATCCGTTTGCGCGTCGACGCGATAGCCCGGCAAACGCACAGGGCGATTCTCGTTATCGTACAGCGTTGCATCGTACGCATCGGATGTGAACTCGAGCATATTCGAGCCGAGCCAGTATTCGTATCCGCCGCGCCATGCTTGCGGCACAGGTCCCCACACTTCGTTATCGTACAAATGCCACTTGCCGATGTACCCTGTGGTATAGCCGCCTGCGCGAAAACAATGCGCCAAGGTTTGATGGTCTTGTGCGAGCGAGGGGCCGTTGCGCCAGATGCCGGTGTTGGTTGCATACAATCCCGTTTGCAAACACGCGCGCGCCGGAGCGCACACGGGCTGGCATGTGAAGGCGTTGTACAGGTGTGTGCCTTCTTGCGCGAGCCGATCAAAGTTGGGCGTCAGCTCAAGCGGATTGCCGTGAACGCCGGTCGTATCCCAACGTTGCTGATCCGTGAAAAACACAATCACATTTGGACGATTGGCGTGAGGCATACGCGATCCTTTCCGTTCTCGAAATAATTCCCTGGGGAATCCCAGGGAAAATAATTTGTTGCTCTTTGGGGTCGTTGGTCAAGTATGACCGTGCATTTATTTGGACATTGATTACGCAATCCCCGGCAGTCTCAGTTCATTGGCGCGATGACACGCAACGAAATGTCCGGGTGTAATTTCGTTAAACGCCGGAAGTTGCGCGCGGCAAACCTCCACTGCATAGGCGCACCGCGGATGGAAATAGCAACCCGATGGCGGATTCGCTGGGCTAGGTACTTCGCCTTGCAATTCCACGTTGCCCGAATGAATGCGCGGATCGGCGACTGGCACCGCCGCCATCAACGCGGCGGTATACGGATGCTTGGGCGCGCGATACAGTTCTTCGGTTGTGGACATTTCAACGATCTTGCCGACGTACATTACGACGACGCGATCGCAGATGTGTTTGACGACGCTCAGGTTGTGCGCGACGAAAAGGTAGGTGAGGTTGAGCCGCTTTTGCAGATCGAGCATCAAGTTCAAAATCTGCGCTTGCACCGACACGTCGAGCGCGGAGACTGGCTCGTCGGCGACGACGAGGCGCGGATTGACTGACAACGCGCGCGCAATGCCGATGCGTTGGCGTTGACCGCCGCTGAAGGCGTGCGGAAAACGTTGCATATATTCGGGGCGCAAGCCAACCAGCCGCAATAGTTCCGCCACGCGCTCGGTGCGTTCTTTGCGATTGTTCATGCCGTTGACCAACAACGGCTCGCCCACAATATCGAACAGTGTCATGCGCGGATTGAGTGACCCATACGGGTCTTGGAAAATCATTTGCATTTGCACGCGCAACGGATGCAGTTCGTTTCGATTCAGCTTGGCCAAGTCAACTGTTTGGCCTTCTTTCGTGCGAAACAACATCTCGCCGCTAGTCGGTTTCATCGCGCGCAAGATACAGCGCGAGGTGGTGGTTTTACCACAACCACTTTCGCCGACCAAGCCAAGCGTTTCGCCTTCATTGACAAAGAAACTGACATCATCCACCGCGCGCACGTTGCCAACGGTTTTGCGCAAAAAACCTTTTTTGATCGGAAAGTATTTTTGCAGGTGTTTGACTTCTAACAGGGGGGTTGGATTGGTCATGCGGGCACCTCAACATCGTGATACAAGAAACAACTGGCCCATTGATTTTCGCCAACGGACTGCAAAGCCGGCGTGCGCACATCGCATTTGCCTGGCATGGTTTGATTGCAACGCGGATGGAACGGACACCCTTTTGGCTTGTTAAACGGATGTGGAATCGATCCGCTGATGGTTGGCAGGTTGACGCGCGGCGCGGAATCCACGCTCGGAATCGAACGGAGGAGCGCCTGTGTGTAGGGGTGTTTGGGCGCATGGAAAATATCTTCAACCGAGCCTTTTTCCATGACGAGACCCAGATACATCACCATGACGTAATCCGCCATTTGCGCGATCACACCCAGGTCGTGCGTGATGAAAATGATCGCGGCGTTACGTTGTTCTTGCAAGCGACGAAGCAACCGCAACACTTGCGCTTGTGTCGTCACGTCGACGGCCGTGGTGGGTTCATCCGCGATGAGCAAACGCGGATTGCACGAGAGCGCCATCGCGATGATGGCGCGCTGACGCAACCCCCCGCTCAACTGCCACGAATATTCGTCGAGGCGTTGTTCGGGCATGGGAATGCCGACATCCTTGAACATTTGCAGGGCAATCTTGCGCGCCTCGCGTTTGTCCACGGATTGGTGCAGTAGGATTGCTTCGATGATTTGATCGCCGACGGTATGCACGGGACTGAACGAGGCCATGGGTTCTTGCGGAATCAGTGCAATTTCCGCGCCGCGAATTGAACGCATGTGCGCGCTGTTTGCGCCATACTGGGCAAGATCAATTGCTTCGGTTGAGCCATCCGCTAGTGTGCGGCGCAACATAATTTCGCCATTGACAATCTTGCCGGGCGGTTCGACGATACGCAGGACGGCTTTCATCGTGACGCTTTTGCCGCACCCGCTTTCGCCAACGATGCCAAACACTTGGCCCGCTTGAACATCGAACGTCACGCCGTCAACCGCTTTGACGATGCCTTCGTCCATCATGAAATGCACTTTCAAGTCTCGCACAGAAAGCAAGGGAGAATTATTATCCATTAGCCCACTCATTTTCAAAGTATTCAGTATTTATCAAATTTTCTGAATACTGAATTCTGCGTTTAATGTCCGTACGGGTCTGCCGCGTCGCGCAAGCCGTCGCCGACCAGGTTGAACGCCAGGACCGCAATAATCACAAGTAAACCTGGGAGCAAGAGCCAGGGCGCTTGCGCAACTGTTTGAATGGTTTGCGCTTCTTGCAATAATACGCCCCAGCTGATCGCCGGTGGCCGAATGCCCATGCCGAGGTAACTCAAGGACGTTTCGCTGATAATCATTGCCGGAATGGCGAGCGTGCTGGTTGCGATAATATGGCTCATGAACGCAGGCACCATGTGCCGGGTGATGATCCGAAACCGACTGCATCCGGCGAGGTCGGCGGCCAGGACGAAATCTTCTTCGCGCAAAGACAAAAAGCGACCGCGCACTTCTCGTCCCAGGGTCGTCCAACTAATGAGGGAGAGAATCACCGTAATCGCAAAAAAGACTTGGTCCGGTTTCCAGTCCTGCGGGAGCGCCGCGGTCATGGCAAGCCAGATCGGAATGGTCGGTAACGATTGGAGAATTTCGATCAGCCGCTGGATGATCAAGTCGATCCAGCCGCCGAAATAGCCGGACGCGCCGCCGAGCAATACGCCAAAGATGACACTCAGGATGACCGCAACGAGCCCCACCGTCATTGAAGTCCGTGTGCCGAACATCATGCGTGACCATTGATCGCGCCCCAACCGATCAGTGCCAAAGAGAAATAGTTTGTCGGTGGATTGCGGGTCGGCGGTGCCGATCAAGTGAATGTTGGTTTCGATCAGCCCCAAAATTTTGTATTTGTAACCCGGCGCAAACAGGCGAATCGGAACTTTTTTTGTCTCATCAATTTTCCATTCCATTCGCAAGGTTACAGGGTTGCGTTTGCCGACGAGCGCTGGCACGCTCAAGTTAAACCCGGTGCTATCGAAAAAAGAAATGCCCTGCATGGGAATAAACACGAGCGCCGCTTCCGTCGCTTCAGGGTCTTGGGTGGCGAAGAAATCCGGAACCAAAACGACGATGTAGAGCAGAATCAGCACGAGCGCGCTAAAGACCGCGAGTTTGTTCTTGCGAAAACGCCACCAGACCAGTTGCCAGTTGGAAGCAACGGAAACGCGGTCTTCCACCTTGTCGGCTAATTTCGACGCAAGCGCGTCATCAATTTGAAGATTTTCCGTCATGGGTTAAACGCCTTCCATTCGGATGCGTGGGTCTACCACTGCGAGCAAAATGTCAGAAATCAAAGTGCCCAGCACAGTGAGGAAACAGTAAATGAGTAGAATGCCGCACGCCAGATACGTATCGCGCTGGATCAAGCCGCGCAAGAGAAGCGGTCCAATGTTGGGCAGATTCATCACGGTGGCGACGATCAGACTCCCGGAGAATAACTGTGGCAGATACCAGCCAATGGTGCTGACGAGCGGATTGATCGCGAGCCGCACCGGATATTTGATCACGAGCGTCCACTCGGACATACCTTTGGCGCGCGCTGTCACGACGTAGGGTTTATTCAACTCGTCCAATAAATTTGCGCGCATCACGCGCATCAAACGCGCCGTACCGGCAACGCCTAGCACGATGCCAGGCACCCAGATATGCTTGGCTAGATCGACGACCCGGGCCCAACTCCATGGTGCTTGTTCAAACTCGGGCGAGAACAAGCCGGTGATGTTGATGCCGAGATAGGCAAACGCGATCCACATCAAGATCAGCGCCAGCATAAAGTTCGGCGTGGCGACGCCGATATAATTGAGCAAGGCAAAAATGTAATCAAAAATAGAGTTTTGATGTGTGGCAGAATAAATTCCTGCCGGAATCGCCACGATCCATGTAATCACAAAAGCAAACAGCGCCAGGAAGATCGTGAGCATCAATCGTTCGCCGATCAGATCAGCGTTAGGGCGCTGATATTCCAACGAATAACCAAAATCGCCCTTGAGCAATCCCTGCATCCAGTACAAATACCGGACATACCCTGGCTGGTCAAGTCCAAATTGGTGACGGAGCGCTTCGACCTGTTCGGCTTGAACGGCAGAGCCTGAGGAGGCGAGGTTAGCCATATAACTTGTCAAATAGTCACCGGGTGGCGCTTGGACGAGCCAAAAAACTATAATGGAAAAAAAGATGATCAGGACGGGTAAGAGAATCAGACGTTGGATGATAAAGCGAAGCACGGGTACCTTGCCTTTCTTGGAGGGGCGAGTCATCCTCGCCCCTCCAATTGAACACGAGCTTACGGAACGTAGTACCAAGTCTCGGGACGACCGTTGCCAGGGGTGCGCAAGGGCCAGTCTTTGGTCAGGTTCGGTGGAACATTCTTCATCTTTGAGTTGACGACCACAACCCCTTGATCAACCGCGGTCAAGCCGACGGTGCCGATTTCGACCATGTTATCCACCCAGAGTTTAAAGATTTGCTGAGCGTCTTTGGCTTGGTCGGCGGGTCCAACTGTCTTGGCGTGATCGATCAATGCCATGATCTGTTTTTGGTAATCCGGCGGTTCAACGCCTTCTTTGCCACCTGTGGTGTACCATTTGTACCACAGTGGGCCAGAGGTGACGTTGCCATAGATTTGACTGCGCATATCGTACTTGGTGGAGCCAGTGAATGGAAAGCCGGCGGTGTCCTGGTTCCAGATTTCGGCTTGCAGGTCATTCGATTCGCGCATCGAGAAATGCAGGTTGCGTTCGCGAATCTGAACACTTGCATTGACGCCGACCTTTTGCCAGTCTTTGGCGATCAGCTGGGCAATGTCGGGATTTGAGGCGAGCACGTTGGCGGACGAGATTTCCAACGTCACCTGTTTGCCACTGGCATACAGGCGGAAGCCGCTCGCATCTTTCTTGTCAATGCCGAGTTTATCGAGCATTTGATTGGCAAGCGTCGGATTGTACTCGGTGTATTTTGTCGCATAGTCATCGCCGGGATAGTATGGATGACCCTTTTTGGCGACGGGTTGCATGATGACACCGGTGCCCAAGAACGCCGAATCCTGAATTTGCTTGCGGTTGATGGCATACGACATTGCAATGCGGAAATCCTTGTTCGCCATCAATTTACCCAGGTCCGGATCTTTGGTGTAGGTTTCGTTGAGGATGATATCGGCGTCACCCCCACCTGGGCTTTGCCACAGCAAGACATTGTACTTGCCGTTCTTTTGCGAGGTCTCTTTAAGCACGGGATAGTTCGCGAGTTGGATCTGGCGTTCTTGTTCATCCAATTCGCCCGCAATGGCGGCGAGGTTCAACGAGTTGGCGTCGGAGAAGAATTTGAGTTGAACTTCGTCCATATACGGGAGTTGATTGCCGGCTTGGTCTACGCCGACATAGTACGGGTTGCGCACGAGCTTGAAGATCTGATCGCTGATACGGCTACCGGGCGCGGCTGTCCACGCCGCCATGCCGGGGCGTTCGGGCGTGTCATACGGGCTAATTTTCAGCAGGAACAGTTCCGCCCATGTCTTGAGCTTGGCATCGGCGACCGCTTTGTCGAGCGTGGCTTTGTCAGCGTAAGCGGTATGGAATTGTTTCAAGAACTTGCTGGGCAAGAACATGGGAATGTTCTTGTCGCCATAATCCGCGTTGGCAAGTTCGAGCAGGAACGTGGTGTGCGCGGTTTTGTAGGTAAAGGTCACGGTGACGTCGTCCACTTGCTTGACATCCACGAGAGTCTTGTCTGTGTTCACCGTCCACGGCGCGGGCGTTGGCATCAAGTCCTTGTTCTGCAAAACATCCTTGTACCAGAACATGATGTCATCGGTGGTGAATGGATCGCCGTTTGACCACTTGCTACCTTTGCGGAGTTTGATCGTCCACGTCATGAAATCAGGGGACGAGGTGACGCTATCGGCGTACTTCATAACCACCGAACCGCCATCGGGCGAAAAGATGACGAGTGCGTCGTCAATGATCCGAGCCACGCCGTTAAAGTCGGATGGACCCAGAATGCCACGGTGCCAAATGCCACCGTATTGTCCAACCGTATCCGCTTGTTCAACCAATGGATTCGCGGGCAGGCGCTGATCGACGGGCGGCAATTTGCCGGCTTTGACTTGATCCGCCAGGATCGGCGCTTCTTTGTACTTGGCGGCGGGTGCCGCTGTAGGTGCGACAGTTGGCGCACTCGTTGGTTTCGGCGCGGCGGTTGGCGCGGGCGCGTCGGTCGGTTTCGGCGCGGCAGTTGGCGCGGGCGCGCTCGTGGGTGCCGGCGCACTTGTGGGCACAGGCGCGCTCGTGGGCACGGGCGCCGGGGTCGGCGCGGGCGCGCAGGCCGCGATCACAGCCAACAATGCGATCAAGCTGATCAGCAACGCGGCTTGTTTCAAATAACGCTTGTTCATTGAAAGTTTCTCCTCAACTTTGAGAATAATCGAACTGGGTGGATAACACGCATCACAGGTAATTACTTTTTGATCACCTCCTGATCAATCCTAGAAACTGGGTTTTGCGGACAAGCCCGGTTCCGTGCTCACGAGCTGTTCCAATACGCGGATACTGTTGATCAACGAGCGAGCGAGATGGAACGGATCTTTGACAGGCAAACCGACCACGGTTGTAATGGGTTTGCCCGACCGATCCAAATTCTGAATCCACTCGCCATAATGGGAAACCGGAAAATGGGCGAACGCATAATCATTCACACGCGCAAACCATTCTAAACACCAGGGTTCTTGCGAAATTGAATAAGCTAACAAGAGGGCATAGAGCGCTTCGGTATGCGGCCACCAGATTTTCGTACTCGCGCTCTTTTCCCACGACGATCCTTCGGCGTCGCGCGCCAGAAACAATCCGCCAAATTCGTAATCCCAGCCTAATTCGAGATGCCAGCGTATACATTCAATCGCTTGCCGCACGCGCATAGGGTCGCCGCGTTGTTGATGGATGTGGATCATGAACCACATGGATTCGATGGCGTGACCGGGATTGATCGTGCGACCTGGGGGCGCATCCAGCAACGCATTTTCAAGTGTCACGAATTCGTACAGGCGTTGCTTTTCGGGATGGCGAAAAACGGTCATCACCTGGTTGGCAAGCTCTTGCCCTGCATCACTGATTGCCGAATCGCCGAGATACGCGCCGAGTTCGCTGAACACGAGCGAAAAAATCATCGGGACGCCGTGCGCTTGCAGGCCCGCTGGAATTGGGTGCGGGTCAGTTTGATATGAGCCGGGGCGCGCGATTTTTTTGCTGACGTTAGCGTAGGTTTCCCGCGCCAACTGAATGACTTGGGCATTGCCAGTTGCTTTTGCCAGTTCAGTCAAGCCATAGATTGCAAAGCCATCGGCGTAAATACTCGTCGCGCCTTGCAATGGGGTGCCATCTTGACTTACGCGGAATAGCCAATTGCCGTGCGCATCGCGCCCGTACTGTTTGACAAAGGCAAAAATGTGTTCGGCAATGTCTAGCCATTCTTGCCGCGGTTCAATCCGATTATACAGCGCGGCAAAAGTCCAAATGGCGCGGAGTTGCGACCACAGATACTTGTCGGTGCTCAGTATTTTGCCTTGATCGGAGATGCAAGTGCAAATGCCGCCGTTCTGCCAATCCACGCCGTATTGGATCCAAAATGGAATGGTGCGGTCAAGGAGCTCGGAACGATACTGGGTGAGAAGTGTAGAGAAATCGAGTTTCATTTTACAAATTTGCCAAAACCGCCCAACGTGTCAAAGAGGCCAAAATCGTTTTTGGCTATTTTGGTTTATTGGGCGCGTTTGACCTGTTCAAAATCCCAGCCATTCAACTTGCAGATTTCACGCACGTGCGAATCCCAGGTCGGTTCGGCTTGTGGCTTGCCGCCGACGAAACAGTCTACGCTCAAATAGCGCAAGGGCTGATTGCCGGCGCAGAAAATTCGGTGATAGGTGCTGGGCGGAATTCGCACCACGTCCCCAGGTTTCACGGGCAAATGGTCTGTGCTCTCGCCGATTTGCAAATGCCCTGCGCCTTCCATGACGTAAAAGATTTGCTCGGTGTCGTGATGCACGTGAAGCGGCGGGGCTTCGCCTGGCTCTAGCACGACAATGAACACTTCAGACGTTGTTGCGGCGGCGCGATCGATCACAAGATCATTGACGTGTGTAGGAAAACGATAGTGGATCGTTTCTTGCGTGCTAAAAACAAATTTCGATTGGGTCATTGCAATGCCTTTTTCTTGCGTGAATAAAAAACTGAGCTATGTGTGATGCGTGAATTATGCTTGGGTTGCGCGCACCAGCGCATCAAGCATCTCTGCCGAGGTGCCGCCATTAACGCCGCCGCCTGCCGAAACAATGATATTGCGTCCGCCGGTTTTCTGAATACACTCGCGCGCCCACGCTTCGGCTTGCGCGGGTGTGCCGCGCACCAGAATGTCCAGCGGCGGCACATTGCCCATCAATGCTTTCTGCGGCATCGCGGCTTGTACTGCGCCCACGTCCATCAAATGACTGAAATTCCACACGTGAAAATCCAGCGTCGCGAGCGATGGAATCAAACGCGGACAGGGCGTATCGTTGTGATAGACGCGGAGCGCGTTGGGAAATTCGGCAAAGATGCGCGCAAAGTACGGGCGCACAAATTCGTCAAACATTTTGGGTGATACCATGCCGACGATGTCGTCGAGAACCAGGATGGCTTCCGGTGCGCGCAACACGTTCCATTGCGCGTGCAACCAGCGAATCACCGTTTCGGTCACCACGGCGAGCGCGCGGTGCGTCAATTCTGGCTCGGTTTTCAAGCCGAGCATCAAATCGCTAAAGCCAATCAGCCAACCGGCAATTGCCAGCGGCCCGCGCGCCGCGACCATTTTGATATTCTGTCCGAGTGGGACCAAGCGGCGCTCGGCGTTGGCGTAACCTTGCAACACCAACGGCATCATGCCATGCACTTGCGGATCGGCTGGTTCCAAACTTGCCAGCTCGGCTAATTTGCCGCGCAATGGTTCGATGGACGGCGGTTCGTTCTTGTGCCACGCAATGCGCGCGCCCAATGCCGATGGTTCGGCAGTCATGCCATACTCCACCCACCAGCCGGGAATCCACGCCACCTCGGGAAAGCGTTCCGATAAACCCAGATTGATCTTGAACCATTCGTCTTCGCGAAGAAAATAATCGAGCGTGCTGATGCCGCCCATGCCCGGCAACCAGGGACTGTCCACGATCAAGGCGACTGGCACGCGGTCGGTTTGCGCGCCGTGTGCAACGGCGACAAAACGTTCCCAGGGGTTCATTCTGCTTTACCTATTCCTTCTGTCAAGGGCGCGGTTGATTCACGGACAATGAGCGTGCTTTCCATCAACGTATAGCCATCGCCTGGCGGCGGTTGGCCTTCATTCATTTGGCGAATTAGCCGCATGGCGAGGCGGCCCATGCGATATTTGGGTTGGGCGATGGTGGTCAAGGGTGGATTCGAGTGTGCCGCCATGGCAATGTCATCCACGCCGATCACGGAAAAATCTTCCGGCACGCGCAGGTGATGCTCGCGGATTGCATGCAAGACGCCGAGCGCCATCACATCGTTATAGACAATCACAGCGGTCGGTCGCTCTTGCGCCGGCAGAGTCAGCAGTGCACTCATGGCTTGAAAGCCGCCGTCAATATTCGGAAAACTGGCAACGCACCAATCCGGACGCAAAGGCAAGCCCACTTCGGTGAGCGCGGTTTCGATGCCTTGCTGGCGCGCGTGCGAAGTTTCGGAATGCGTTGGCCCAGTGAGATACGCGATGCGCGTATGGTGCAGATCGAGCAAGTGCCGGGTTGCGCGATACGTCGCTTTTTCAAAATCCACTGTGATGCAGGCGATCCCAGGTTGACGCAGGCACCGATTGAGAATCACCATCGGCACGGCAAGTTTGCGCCGCGCGGCGTTCAAATCTGCTGGCGTACTCCGCGATCCGCAATGAATAATCCCCGCGAGTGATTGATTGCTCAACATGTGCAAGAGTTGTAATTCGCGCTGGGGGTCTTCGTTCGTATCGAATAAGAGCGAAACGGAACCATCGGCGCTGGCTTCGTCTTGCACACCGCGTACGATTTCCGGAAAAAATGGATTGAGTATATCTGGGATTAACAGCGCGACGGTTTTTTGAAAGGTTGCACTAGTCGAACGCGCCGAAGCATAGCCCAGGGCTTGAAGTGAATCGAGGACGCGCGCGCGTATGTTTTCACGAACGGGCGCGGTATGGTTGAGGACGCGCGAGACAGTGGCGGGGGAAACGCCAGCGCGCCGCGCAACGTCATGAATTTTGGGACGAGGGTTTTTCGCATCCACGCTGATGCTCTTTCTGAAAAAAATACGATTTTGTGAAAAACTTTCAATGAGAGTATAATCACTTTCAGAAACCTTGTCAAAATTACAAATTTCACGAGGCAACGATGACTCGACTCCGTTTTGGGATCGTCGGCGTTGGTAATATCGCGCCGTTTCATGCGGCCGCAATCCGGGCAACCCCGGATGCTGAACTAGTTGCGGTCGCCACGCGCAACCAAGAGCGCGGATGCGCGTTTGTTGCGGAACATGGTGGCGCATGGTGCGCGGATTATACCGCGCTCATCGCGCGGGATGATGTGGATGTCGTCGTGTTATGCACGCCGCATGATCTTCATGCGCCGATGACGTTGGATGCCGCGCGCGCGGGCAAACACATCGTCTGCGAAAAGCCGATGGCGCGTACCACATCCGAGTGTGATGAAATGATCGCGGCGTGTGAAAACGCTGGGGTGACGCTCGGCGTGATTTTTCAAATGCGCTTTGAGCCGCTCGCGCAAAAACTCAAAACGCTGATTGATGCGGGCAAGTTGGGCCGTTTGCTAACGCAGACGGTGTGCCTGCCCTGGTATCGCACGGACGCCTATTATCGCAGTGGCGCGTGGCGCGGCACGCTCGCCCACGAAGGCGGCGGCGTGTTGATCAACCAAGCGATCCATTTGCTCGATCTGATGCTATGGCTCACCGGTGCAATGCCCGCGCGTGTGAGCGCGCAAATGCGCACACTGGCACGCGACATTCAAGTGGAAGATGTTGCACTGGCGATTTTGGAATATGCCGATGGACATCTCGGCTCGGTGCAAGCGACGACGATTGCGTATCCCGGTTTTCCCGAACGTCTAGAATTTTACGGCACGCAGGGGAGCGCGATCTATCACAAGGGCTCAAGCCGTTTGGAATGGCATTGCCTCGAACCGCGCGACGACGGCGAGCAAGCGACCGAAGCTAACAGCGGCGCGGCGAATCCCGTGGCGATTAGTGCCGCCGCGCATATTGCACAATATCAGGATTTTGCCAGCGCGTTGCGCGAACACCGCGCACCGTTGGTGGACGGACGCGAAGGTCGCCGTAGTGTCGAACTCGTCGAAGCGATCTATCGCGCGGCGCGGCTGAACACGGCAGTTCAGTTGCCTTTGGGCTAATTTCGACCGGATAAAATGTTGATTGTGACGATTCATGATCGTCTTGATAAAAATCTGTCTCAGTGAGGAGACCTGCATGTCTGATTCCATGTTTCCGTTTTCATTGAACGATCTGCAAACGTACTTTGTCACGCTCGTCCCCGCTTCATTGGTCGTCGAAAACGACGCCGCATTTTGGCTTTCGAGTTCCCCGCAACAAAAATTCCTCGCGGTTCTCGCGCGCCCCGACGATCCACGGCTGGCTACATTCACGGGCAATGCGCGGACATTTCGCGCCGGCTACACTCTGCTCGAATGTCCCGCTGATCATGCGAATGCGCGCGCGCTTTGTAACGCGCTCTCATGGCTGACGCCGAAACCGATCGGTCTCGCCACCTCGGCGGGTCTGGGCGATCGGCTTGGCTTGGCGACGCCCGGTCATGTGCGCGCCATCCGCGCAACGGGCAATACCATCGTTCCGATTTTTTCCCAGCAATCGATCCGCGAAATGCAACGGACCGGTCGCTCGCCGGATGACGTGATGACCGACGCAACATTCGGCGCGTTTGAAGCTGGGTGGCGCGGTTTGCTCGGCGCGGACGCTGATCATCTCAAAGTGCCTGCGGATATTGATGCGTGTGTCGCCGTTGGTTTTTCGTTCTACACGATTGATCCTGGTGCGCACGTGGACAGCCAAGCTGATACCGCCGCGCCGTCCGTCATCGCGCAACAAGTGGCCGCGTTGCCATGGCGCGATTTGGAATCTACGCCAAGTGATCTTGAAAAAAATTACATTGGCAAGACAATCACGCTCGAAGATCGCGCGCTCACGCTGGATGCACCAGGCATTATGCGCGCCGCCGCCAAGTACGGACGCGCGGTCGCGCACGTCGCGAAAATGTATCGTCACCTCGCGGCGAAACAGATTCCATTTGAATTCGAAGTCTCGGTGGATGAAACAGAAACACCGACAACGCACATTGAGCATGTGTACATTGCCAGCGAGTTGAAACGCCTCGGCGTGCGCTGGGTGAGTCTTGCGCCGCGCTACATCGGGCGTTTTGAAAAAGGGGTGGATTATATCGGGGATGTCACCGCGTTTGAAAACGATTTTGCGATCCACGCGCAAATTGCGCGCGCCCTGGGTCCATACAAATTATCGCTTCATTCCGGCTCGGACAAATTTAGCGTCTATCCGGCGGCAATGCGCCAAACGCGCGGTATGGTGCATTTGAAAACGGCAGGCACGAGTTATCTCGAAGCTCTGCGGACGTTGGCGCAACACGATTCAGGATTGTTCCGCGCAATTTATGTGTTTGCGCGCGAACGCTACGACACCGATAAAGCGAGTTACCATGTTTCCGCTGAACTCGCGCGCGCACCGCTTGCCGAAAATGTGCGCGACGCAGACTGGGCCGCTTTGCTCGATCAATTCGATGCCCGCGAAATTTTGCACGTCACCTTTGGTTCGGTATTGACCACGCGCACCGCCGACAATCGTTTGCGCTTTTATGATGATCTGATGGCGTTCTTGCGCGCGCACCCGGCAGAGTATGCCGCGAACCTCGAAAAACATTTTATCCGACATTTGCAACCGTTCACCAAATCATGATCGTCGGCAATTGCCCGCGGTCGAAAGGAATTCATGAATCTGCAAGACCTTACAAAACAGTACGACTTGACTGGGCGCACGGTGGTGATCACCGGCGGCGCAGGTGTGCTGGGCGGCGAGATGGCGTGCGCGCTCGCGGAATGTGGCGCGAACGTCGCGATCCTTGATCTGAATGTCGAGCCAGCGAAACGGTTTCTGCCGCGCATTCAAGCGAGTAGCGGCAAAGCGATTCTCGTGCCAGCGAATGTGCTGGATGCCAATTCACTCAAGCAAGCCGCCGAAACAGTGGTCAAGGAATTTGGCAAAGTGGATTACTTGATCAACGGTGCAGGCGGCAATAAACCACAGGCGACGACCAGCAGTGAATTGAAATTTTTCGATCTGCCGGTTGACGCGCTCCGCTTTGTGTTCGATCTGAATATCGTTGGCACAATTCTGCCTTCGCAAGTGTTTGGCAAATTGATGGCAGAGCAAGGCGATGGGATTATTCTCAACATCTCTTCGATGAATGCGTTTCGCCCCTTGACGCGCATCCCGGCATATTCAGCGGCAAAAGCGGGCGTGAGCAATTTTACGCAATGGCTCGCGGTGCATCTCGCGCAAGAGTATTCGCCGCGCATCCGGGTCAATGCCATTGCGCCTGGCTTTTTCAAGACCGAACAGAATCGCTTTTTGCTGACCGAAGCCGAGAGCGGCGAACTCACCCCGCGCGGTCAAGCCATCATTTCGCATACGCCGATGGCGCGCTTTGGCGAGCCGGAAGATTTGCTCGGCGCGGTGCTGTGGTTGTTGTCGCCCGCTTCCGCATTTGTGACCGGCGTTGTCATTCCTATTGACGGCGGCTTTTCTGCATTCAGCGGAGTCTAAATCCAACTGCCAAGAACGCAAAGAGCGCGGAAAAGACACTGGCTCTTTGCGTTCTCCGCGGTAAAAGAGGTTTGCATGATAGGTCAAGGTTCAACCACGACAATTCTTGCGCCCGATGCAGTCGCGCAACTGATCCAGCAAGGTTTCGATCCCTTGCCGTTGGCAGGCAAGCGCGTGTTGGTGATTATTCCCGATAGTACGCGCACCGCGCCGTTGCCGCTCATGTTTCGTTTGCTTTACGCTTCGCTCGGCAAGCGCGTTGCGCAACTCGATTATCTGATTGCGCTCGGCACGCATCCGCCGATGTCGGACGACGCGATTTCGCGGTTGGTCGGCGTTTCGGCGATGGACCGCGCAACGAAATATCCCAACGTGCGTGTGTTCAATCATCGCTGGGACGATCCGAACGCGCTCACGACGATTGGCACGATCCCGCGCGCCGAATTGGAATCGCTCACGGGCGGCTTGCTCGCCGATGATGTACCGGTGCGCTTGAATAAATTGGTACTAGAGTACGATCACATTGTGATTTGCGGGCCTGTGTTTCCGCACGAAGTCGTTGGTTTTTCCGGCGGCGCAAAATATCTCTTTCCCGGTGTCGCGGGCGCGGAAATCATCAACTTTACACATTGGCTCGGCGCGCTCGTGACGTGCATGAAAACGATTGGCGTCAAGGATACGCCGGTGCGCCGCGTGATTCATCGCGCGGCAGAGTTTGTCCACCAGCCGATCACATTCTTGGCGATGGTTTTGCAGGGTCAAGATTTGCATGGCGTCTATGTCGGCGATCACATCGCGGCATGGAGCGCGGCGGCGGATTTGTCCGCGCAGTTGAACGTGATCACGGTCGCACGTCCATTCAAACGTGTCCTGTCCGCGCCATCGGAAATGTACGATGATTTGTGGACGGCGGCAAAAGCGATGTACAAAACCGAATCGGCGATTGCGGATGGCGGCGAGGTGATCATCTATGCGCCGCAGATCAACGAGGTATCGGTCACGCATGGCAAGTTGATCGATCAAGTGGGTTATCATACTTTGGAGTATTTTGTGAAACAAGCGGCGCGGTTTGCCGATGTGCCTGGCACGATCAAGGCGCACAGCACGCATGTCAAAGGGATTGGCGCATATAACCCGCAAACCGGGATCGAGACACCGCGCATCACCGTCACGCTCGCCACCGGCATTCCCGCCGAGCGTTGCGCGCGCATCAACCTGGGTTACGCCGATTGGCGCGCGATCAACGTGGATGAATGGAAGAATCGCGAAGCGGAAGGGATTTTGTACGTGCCGCACGCGGGCGAAATGTTGTATCGCACAAAATAATCTAACGACGGTAAACTGTCAGCCTTGAGGAAACCATGAGCAATTTATCTTTGCCGGATGATCGCTATTTTGGACCCGACGCAAAACAAAAAGCGATCGCCTTTGAATTGTATGCTGAAATTAAAAACTTGCCGCTGATTTGTCCGCATGGTCATGTTGATCCGCGCTTGTTCAGCGATCCGAATTATTCGTTTGGCTCGCCCACCGATTTGCTTATCATCCCGGACCATTATGTCTTTCGCTTGTTGTACTCGCAAGGGATTGCGCTGGAAGCGTTGGGTGTGCCGCGCGTGGATGGCGGCGCTGTCGAAACGGATCATCGCAAAATCTGGCAGACGTTCGCGGACAATTTTTTTCTTTTTCGCGGCACGCCCACGGGAAGCTGGCTGGCGTATGAATTGCGCGAGATTTTTGGCATCACCGAAAAATTGACGAGTGAAACCGCGCAAACCATGTACGATGCTATTGCAGAAAAACTCACGTCGCCGGAATTTCGTCCGCGCGTGATGTTTGAGCGTTTCAATATCCAAGTGCTAGCCACGACGGACACCGCAACCGATCGATTGCCGCATCATCAAGCCTTGCGCGAATCAGGTTGGCGCGGGCGCATCGTACCCACGTTTCGCCCCGATGCCGTCGTGAACCTGGATGCGCCCAATTGGCGTAAGAACCTTGACGCGCTCTCTGCCGCGTGCGGTAACGACATTCGCAATTATCGCACCTTCGTCTGGGCGCTTGAAAATCGGCGTGCGTATTTCAAGCAAATGGGTGCAACTGCGACGGATCACGCCGCGCTTGTGCCGTATACCGTTGAACTCACCGAGTCAGAAGCGGACGCGATTTTTCAGCGGGCGTTGCGCGGCAAAAATGAACCAGGTGACGCGGCGCGATTCACCGGACATATGTTGATTGAACTAGCGCGGATGAGCGTTGAGGATGGTCTCGTGATGCAATTGCATCCTGGTTCGTTCCGCAATCACAACGCCATTGTGTTTGATCGTTTTGGTTTGGACAAGGGCGCGGACATTCCTACCGAGACCGAGTACACGCATAATCTGCTTCCCTTGCTCAATAAATTCGGCGCCGATCCGCGTCTCACGCTGATCCTATTCACGCTCGATGAAACGACGTACGCGCGCGAACTTGCGCCACTGGCGGGGCATTACCCGGCTGTGAAACTGGGTCCGCCCTGGTGGTTCCACGATAGTCTCAATGGCATGACGCGCTATTTCGATCACGTGATGGAGACGGCGGGCATTTACAATACGTGCGGCTTTAACGATGATACACGCGCGTTCGCGTCCATTCCGGCGCGGCATGATGTGTGGCGGCGCGCCAGTGTGAACTGGCTCGCGGGTTTGGTCGTGCGCGGGATCGTGGATGCGGACGATGCCAGCGAAATGGCGCATGCGCTCGCCTATGATCTGGTCAAGCGCGCCTATAAATTGTAATTGCATCGGAGGCGATTTGAAGCGGAGCAAGTATCTCGTTCGATCCGATTGAGATATTTGCTCCGCTTGGCCTGTCTGCGATTTTTCTTGATTGTGAAAAATTTGCCAAAATCAAAAGGGTGTGCTAAGACATAGGTAAACGATTTTTCGAAATTGTGCAATGAGGAACGAGCCATGAAAACGATCGAGACAGACGTACTCGTGATCGGCGGCGGCGCAACCGGCACGGGGATTGCGTGGGACGCGGCACTGCGCGGCTTGCGTGTGGTGCTAGTCGAGAAACGCGATCTCACGCACGGTACGACGGGGCGCTATCATGGTTTACTGCACAGCGGCGGGCGCTATGTCGTCAAAGACCCGCATAGCGCGGCGGAGTGTATCGCTGAGAATCGGATTTTGCGTAAAACGCACACGCATTGCATTGAGGACACTGGCGGCTTTTTTGTCGTGACGCCGGAAGATGAAAATAATTATCCCGATGAATTTCAAGCGGCGTGCAAAAAAATCGGCATTGCGTGTGAAGACATTCCGATCAGCCAGGCATTGAAACGCGAGTCGTTGATGAATCCGCGCGCGAGCCGCGTGTTTGTTGTGCCAGATGGATCGGCGGACAGCTTTCAAGCAACGCATTCGACGGCGCAAGCGGCACAAATCGCTGGCGCGCGCATTTTGAATTATCACGAAGTCGTGACGTTATTGACCGACATTGGCGACAATCGGCGCGTGCTTGGCGCGCGCGTGCGCGATGTGGCGCGCGGCGAAGAAATGGTGATTCACGCGGCGATGACGATCAACGCGGCGGGCGCGTGGGCCGGCGTGATCGCGCGCACGGCGAATATCCGCGTGAATGTGATCCCTGGTAAAGGTACGATGCTGGCGATGAATCACCGCATCATCAACACGGTGCTCAATCGGTGCAAGATGCCGGACGACGGCGATATTATCGTGCCGATTCACACCGTCACCGTTATTGGCACGACGGATGAAAAAGTTCAAGACCCGGAAAATTTGACGATTGCACCCTGGGAAGTGGAATTGCTGTTGCGCGAAGGCGACAAACTGATCCCAGGAATTAGCCAAGCGCGGTTGGTGCGCGCGTGGGCGGGCGTGCGTCCGTTGTATCAGGAAAATTACGCGGGCGCAAGCCGCGATGCCACGCGCGATTTTGTTGTCCTGGATCATCGTGAACGCGATGGCGTAGCGGGGTTTATCACAATCATCGGCGGCAAATGGACGACGTTCCGTTTGATGGCGGAGAAAACGCTCGACAAGGCGTGTGAGCAACTGGGCGCGTGCAAACCCTGTGTCACCGCGCAAACGGTGGTGCCGGGAGTTGAGCATGGACCTTACTGGCTAGGGCATCGTTTGCGTGATGTGGAAGATCAGCACTTGCAAAGCGAGCTGGTTTGCGAGTGCGAACTCGTGACGCGCGCGATGCTGGAGAATGCCGCGCGCAACAATCCCACGCTCACGCTGGACGATCTGCGCCGCGATGTGCGGCTAGGCATGGGACCATGCCAGGGCGGATTCTGCACCTATCGCGCGGCGGGGATCATGCACGAACGCGCGGTTATCGCTCAACCATCATCAAATGCGAGCGAGAATAACGAGACGTGGAACGTGGCGGACCTGCAATCGCCGACGCAGAAGGTTCAACCGCCCACCGTGAGTGGCCGGCAGACGATTGGCGCAAATCCAAATTTATTGCTCCGCGATTTTTTGCAGGAACGGTGGAAAGGTCTGCTTCCCATTTTGTGGGGACGCCAACTCAAGCAGGAACGCCTCGACGAATTGATCTATCTTGAATTGATGAATGCCAATCATTTGCCGGACGACGCGACAACGAGTCCGATGACAGAATTTTATGAACGGACTGCATTCAGCAATCAGCTTTCAGCGTTCAATGGTCAATCGCACGAGGATGAGCCATGAAAGATTTTCGCAAATTGCAGGTGCGGGAAAAAGCGTATCAATCAAGTCAGATGATTCAAATAAAGCGAATGCTTGTGATATTTATTCAAAGGCTGAAAGCGGATCGCGGATGGTTGAGCGCAAAGGAATGTCATGACTGATCTCATTGTCATTGGCGCAGGACTGACCGGCATGATTGCCGCATATACCGCGGCGAAGGCAGGGTTGACCGTCAAGCTTGTTGCCAAAGGATTGGGCGCACTGCATTGGAACGCCGGCACGATGGACGTGCTGGGTTATTACCCAGATGAACAATCGCCGGTTGCGCGCCCGTTGGACGCCATCGCGCAATTGACCAACCATCCATACACGCTCGCAGGTCATGTGGCGGATGCGCTGAAAAATTTTAGCGCGCTTACGAACGACCTGGGTCTGCCGTTTGGCGGCGCAAAAAATAGCGGCGAAAATCTCTGGCTTACCTCGCCTGTGGGCGCGGCGCGCCCGACGTTCCTTGCGCCGCGTGCGCAGATCGGCGGTGACTTGGCGCGCACCGAGCCGATGCTGATCGTGGGGTTGCGCGGCATGCGCGATTTTTACCCAGAACTCATCGCCGAAAATTTACGCAAGCAAGGTCATGCCGCGCGCGCGGCGTTTCTACCGTTGGATTTGATCACGGCGCGGCACGACATCAACCCGGTGCAGATCGCGCGCGCGCTGGATAATCCAGGATTGCAAACAGTGCTTGCCATCGAACTGAAAAACCTGGTGCGCCCTGGCGAACGTATTGGATTGCCCGCGATCCTGGGTATGAACAATCACGCGGATGCACTTGAGCGATTGCAAGCGCATCTCGGCGCAACTGTGTTTGAAATTCCAACGTTGCCGCCGAGCGTGCCGGGTGTGCGGTTGAACAATGCGTTACGTCGCGCGCTTGAACAACTTGGCGTGCGCGTGGACGTGAACATGGATGTGGAACATGCTCACATTGAAAATAAGCGCGTGGTGTGGATCGAATCGGAATCGGCGAGCCGCCCGCTGAAACATCGCGCCGAAAAATTCTTGCTTGCCACGGGCGGCATTTTGGGCGGCGGGATTACGAACGATCATACGGGTGTATCGCGCGAAGTCATTTTCGATTTGCCGTTGAATATTCCAACCGCGCGCGGCGCGTGGTTTCGCGCGCGCTTGTTCGATCCAGCAGGGCATCCGGTTTTTCGCGGCGGGGTGATGGTGAATCGCGATTTTCAACCGGTGGATGCAAATGGCGCGCGTGTCTATGACAATGTGTGGGCGGCAGGTGGTGTGTTAGCGAATGCCGACTCGATTGCCGAGCGCAGTTTAGAAGGCGTGGCGCTGGCGACAGGTATTGCGGCGGCGCGGCGAATTTGTAATCTCTAGTCAGCGCTC
>JBBIUF010000061.1:6563-27583 GCA_037440365.1 Chloroflexota bacterium | reverse complement strand
CGGAACAATTCCGCCGATTAAATCGCGACCGCATTTGACAAGAATCCAAATGTGAGTATAGTATAGACAGTACGGAACAGCAGTTTCTGAAGTTGACGAGCACCGAGCGTCTCAAGAAATGACGCAACGGTGCTTTCTCTTTTTTCTCTAACGCTAGTTCCGGAAAGTTTCCACGAAAGGAGCCAAGAAAATGGCTGATCGAGTGACCGGAACCGTCAAGTGGTTCAATGCTTCCAAGGGGTTTGGTTTTATCTCGCACGAAGGGAGCAAGGACCTGTTCGTCCACTTTTCCGCGATTCAAGACGCGGGCAATGGCTATCGCAGTCTGAACGAAGGCGACCAAGTCGAGTTCACGATTGAGGATAGTCCCAAGGGTCCCCAGGCGACCAACGTCGTCAAAACGAACTAATCCCGAACCGGGATGTGGAATCACGCTTTTACTGCTATAATCTACGAAGAATAAAAAATTTGTTCTCTCAGTGAAACCAGCGGCAAGTTGTGAATACGCCACGCAACAGGCAGGGCTTTAGCTCTGCCTGTTTTTTTATTTGCGCCGCTTTGACAAAGCACCTACATCGGCTACAATTGGCATATTCCACTTGGCTGTTGGAGGCAACATGCGCGCCGCTGTGTTTGAAAAATTTCGCGAACCGCTCACGATCCAAAACGTGCCCGACCCGGTTGCGTCCGCCGACGGCGTGGTCATTCAGGTCAAGGCAAATGGCATCTGCCGCAGTGATTGGCATGGCTGGATGGGACATGACTCGGATGTGCATTTGCCGCACGTGCCAGGACACGAACTCGCCGGGATTGTCGTGGAAACCGGGAATCAAGTCCGCCGCTGGCAAAAAGGCGACCGCGTGACCGTGCCGTTCGCAGTGGGTTGCGGCAGTTGCCCGCAATGCGTTTCCGGCAATCAGCAAATCTGCGACAATTATTTTCAACCTGGGTTTACCGCGTGGGGTTCGTTCGCCGAATATGTCGCCATTCGCTACGCCGACACCAACCTGGTGCGCTTGCCCGCGTCAATGGATTTTGTTGAATCGGCGAGCCTGGGTTGCCGCTTTATCACCGCGTTTCGCGCCGTCGTCGCGCAAGGACGCGCCGCGCCCGGCGAATGGGTGGTGGTGCATGGGTGCGGCGGCTTGGGCTTGGCGGCGATCATGATTGCACACGCGATGGGCGCGCAGGTGATTGGCGTGGATGTGCGCGACGAACCGCTGGCATTCGCCAAATCCATCGGCGCAACGCACGTGATCAATGCGCGGCAAGAAACAAATGTCGCCCATGCGGTGCGCGATCTGACCCAGGGCGGCGCACACGTCTCGCTGGATACGCTGGGAAGCATCGAGACATGCCGCAATTCGATTTTAGCGTTACGCAAACGCGGCCGCCATGTCCAAGTGGGCTTGATGGTTGCCGATTACAAGGACGCGCCCGTGCCGATGAACCTGGTCATCGCCAAAGAATTAGAGATTGTCGGCAGTCACGGGATGCCAGCCCACGCGTACGAGCCAATGCTCCGCATGATTCTCGCCCAACAAATTCAGCCGAAATTATTGATCAACAAAACCGTGACGCTTGAAGAAGCACTCGCCGAGTTACCCGCGATGGGCGAGTATCACGGTATTGGCGTCACCGTGATCGACCGCTTTTGATCTTTGTTGATCTTGCCGGAATCGCCATTACGCAAGATGATGCGGCATACACGGAGCCGCCTGGGCGATCACACCCTAGGTTAAACTCTCGGCGAATCACGCCCATGCGCCGCAACCAATTCCGCCTGGATGGCATACAGTTGCTGGTTGCCGTTTTTGCCAACCATCTCCAGCGCGCCCATTTTTTTGAGACAATACGTAATGCGCCGCGCCGTATGAATGGATTCGCCGATCTGCGCCGCCAGCATGACATTCGTAAACGGTTGCGCCAAGTCCGTCGGAATAAAACGCAGAAAATCGCGCTTGGTTTCAAACGTCACCGTTTCGATGACTTGAAGCAAGTGATGATCGTGAATACTTTGCCCCTGCCGCCGCCAACTGCCGCGTCCATCCGCCCGCCGAATTTCCTCTTCGTGAATCAATACCACCACGAGCGTTAAATTTTCGTGATTGATCAAATCCGGCAAACTCACCAGTTCCGCAAAGAGATCAGACACGCGCCCGCGCTTGGGCGACTTGCGGCGTCCTAGAATTTTTTTGCCGGATGCGTTCAGCCGCACAATCCATTTGGCTTGCGCAATGGGATAGATCACGCGCACGGGATGATGCTCCAAGAGCGCGTGCAATTTGCGCCGTATCGCGGCAAGGTTGCGCGTTTGAATTTCGACCAGCACCTCACCACGCACCAGGTCAATGATAAAACCATCCACGCGCACTTCAAACTGATCGCCCGCGCGCGCATACCACAGCTTTAACGCCGCGTGCAATGACTTTTCGTTTTGCACGCCAATCCCGCCGGGTTTGGCTTGGCTCATCCGCGCCTCGCCGCGCGCAATTGAATTTCATCAAGCGCCGCCTGGCACGCGCCGCGCAACACCGGGCTAGGTTCGCTCGCCACGAGCGCGCGCAACATGGGCGTGAGCGTTTGGTCGCCAATCTGCCCCAGCGCCAGAATACAATCCCAACGCACCCTGACGGTAGACTCGCGCGCCAACGCTTGAACCAGGTCGGGTATCGCCAAGCCAGCGCGCAGATTGCTCAGCGCAATCGCCGCCGCAAGTTCCAAACCGAAACAACGCACCGCGCGATGCTTGGGTTCACCCGGCCGCTCGAATTCAGATTGTGATCGGTTCATGTGGGCGCGCAGTATACAACGCTTGCGCCGCGATTTCAACCGACAGGTTGACGCATCCAACGGATTGAATATACTGAATTGTAGCTACACGCACGATCAAATTCGCCGATAGGATAACCGCTATGAGCAACCTGGACAAAGCACCAGATTTTATTCGCGCCATTGTCGCGGAAGAACTTGCGCAAGGCAAATGGGGCGGCAAGGTCGTCACACGTTTTCCACCCGAACCGAACGGCTTTTTGCACATTGGGCACGCCAAAGCGTTCTGCCTCGATTTCGGTTTGCCGCTGGAATTCGGCGGACACTGCAACTTGCGGTTCGACGACACCAACCCCGCCAAAGAAGAAATGCAATACGTCGAAGCGATCCAGGAAGATATTCGTTGGCTGGGTTTTTCCTGGGGCGACAAGCCGTACTATGCGTCGAGTTATTTTGATCAGTTGTACCAATGGGCGGTGCAATTGATCAAAGCCGGCAAAGCCTACGTTGACGATCTCACCGCTGATGAAACGCGCGCATATCGCGGCACGCTGACAGAACCTGGGACGGACAGCCCCTATCGCACTCGTGCCATCGAAGAAAATCTCGATCTCTTTACGCGCATGCGCGCGGGTGAATTTCCGGATGGCTCACACACATTACGCGCCAAGATTGATATGGCGTCGCCAAATTTGAATTTGCGCGACCCCGTCATGTATCGCATTCGCCACGCCGAACATCATCAAACCGGCAACACCTGGTGCATCTATCCAATGTACGATTGGGCGCACGGTCAATCCGATTCGATTGAAGGCGTCACCCATTCGCTTTGCTCGATGGAGTACGAAGATCACCGCCCGCTCTACGATTGGTTCTTGGACGCACTCGGCATCTATCATCCGCGCCAGATCGAATTTGCGCGCTTGAACTTGAGCCATACCGTAATGAGCAAACGCAAATTGCTCCAACTCGTCAACGAAAAAATCGTCGCCGGTTGGGACGATCCGCGCATGCCGACACTGTCCGGGATGCGGCGGCGCGGCTATACACCGGAATCCATCCGCGATTTTGCGGAACGCATCGGCGTCGGCAAAACGCAAAACTTGATCGAGGTCGCGTTGCTCGAACATTGTCTCCGCGAAGACCTCAACCAACGCGCGGCGCGGCGGATGGCTGTCCTGCATCCGCTCAAGGTCGTCATCGAAAACTATCCCGCCGATCAGACTGAAGAAATGGACGCGGTGAACAATCCCGAAGACGCATCCGCCGGCACGCGCAAGGTTCCGTTCGCGCGTGAACTGTGGATCGAGCAAGCCGACTTTATGGAAAATCCGTCCAAGAAATATTTCCGTTTGTCCCCCGGCGTTGAAGTGCGCCTGCGCTATGCGTATCTGATCACCTGCACCAGCGTCGTGCATGACGAACACGGCAACGTGATCCAAGTGAACTGCACATACGATCCCGCGACGCGCGGCGGCAACACCGAGCGCAAAGTCAAAGGCACCATTCACTGGGTCTCGGCGCAACACGCGCGCCCCGCCGAAGTACGACTGTATGACAGTCTCTTCCTCGCGCCGAAACCAGACGAAAGCGAAGATTGGAAATCGCTGATCAATCCCAATTCGCTCGAACGCTTGACCAACTGCTATGTCGAGCCCGCCTTGGCTGAAGCCACACCGCAGAACCGCTATCAATTTGAACGCACCGGTTATTTCTGCGTCGATCTCGATTCAACGCCCCAACACCTGGTATTCAATCGCACGGTCTCTCTGCGCGACACCTGGGGCAAGATCGAAAAAACCGAGCCCGCATAATTTTTTTCAAAATTAAAACAGCGGAGAGCATAAACGAATGCTCTCCGCTGTTTTAATTTGCCTCGAATTTCACGCGTTCGCTTTTGCCAAGAGATGCGCGAGCAAACCTTCCAATCCCAGTTGGTAACTCGTCGCGCCAAAACCCAGCACCTGCCCCACGCATACCGGCGCAAGCACCGACGTGTGCCGAAACTCTTCGCGCCGGTGCACATTCGACAAATGCACCTCGACCGTCGGCAACTCTATTGCGGCGATGGCATCACGCAACGCATAGCTGTAATGCGTGAACGCGCCCGGATTGATCAACACGCCGTCGAATCCATCCAGCTTGGCTTGATGGAGCGCGTCAATCAAAACGCCTTCGTGGTTCGATTGCGCAATGCGCACTGCGGCGTTCGCGCGCGCGGCAATCTCATTCAAGCGCGCGTTAATCTCGGCGAGCGTCTCGCGTCCATAGATCGTCGGCTCGCGGGTACCGAGCAAATTCAAATTGGGTCCGTGCAACACCAAAATTTTCATCGCGTCTCCTCCAACGTTGCCACAATTTCTTCGCGCGGCACATCATCCACAATCACAACCTCGCCAAGCGCGCGCGGCAAAATGAATGCCCCGCGACCATGCGCGCGCTTTTTATCCGTTTGCATCGCGGCAAGAATCGCCTCGGCAGGCAGATCGCGTGGCACCCGCGTCGGCAGACCAATTCCGCGCAACACATTTTCGAGGCGCGCGATCAACTCGGGCGCGCATACGCCACGCCGCGCCGCGAGCCGCGCCGCGCACACCACGCCGATCGCAACCGCGTCGCCATGGCGCATTTCATAGTGCGCCAGCTTTTCCAGCGCGTGTCCAAATGTGTGACCCAGGTTGAGCTTGGCACGCTCACCGCGCTCGAACGGATCGCGCGACACGATATCCACCTTGACCTGCATCGCGCGCGGTAGCCAATCCGCAAGGTCCATTTTCCAGTTGCCAATTTCTATTTGCTCAAACAAGCCAGCATTCGCAATGACGCCATGTTTAACCACCTCAGCCATGCCTGAACGCAGTTCAGCTTCGGGCAAGGTCGCCAATGTATCCGTGTCCGCAACAATAGCCAACGGTTGCTTGAACGCGCCGATCAAATTTTTCCCGCGCGGGTGATCCACCGCCACTTTGCCGCCAATACTCGCATCCACCATCGCCAACAACGTCGTCGGCAATTGCACAAACGGCACCCCGCGCAAATAGGTCGCGGCAACCAACCCAGCCAGATCGCCGACCACGCCGCCGCCGAGCGCAAAAATAATCGAGGTGCGATCGAGGCGCGCGTCAACCAGTTGATCATACACCGCGCTGACCGTGGCAAGCGTTTTGAATTTTTCGCCCTCCGGGATTTCGATCACCGTGGGCGTGAATCCGCGCGCGCGCAACGCCGCGATCACCCGCGGCGCGTGTAACGCCGCAATGGTTGGATTTGTAACGAGCGCGCAAATACCACCGGGCAGGTCATGTGGTAACGCGGTTAAACTCGCCGCACCAACAAAAATCGGATACGCACCTTCGGGTGTTTGAACGGAAAGTTTAACCATGGATGCTCCACATAGACTCACCTTTGTCCGCGCTAAAAATTTCTAGAATCGCGTCGGCAACTTGCTCGAGGCTTTGCTCCGTCGTGTCCACATGCCGCGCGATTTGGCTGTATGCATCGCGCCGCGCGGCAAGCAATTGCGCAATGCGTTCGCGCGCATCGCCGCGCAACATCGGGCGATCCGCCGCGTTCCCAACGCGCGCAAGAATCGCGGCGGCGCTTGCATCGAGACAAATAACGCACGCATGCACAAATGCTTCACGGTTACGCGCCGAGACCAGCGCGCCGCCGCCCGTGGCGATCACCAAATTATTTTGCGCCGCAAGTTCAACGCACAGCGCGGATTCACGATCGCGGAAATAGGTTTCGCCGCGCCGCGCGAAAATTTCGCGCACCGTCATCCCTTCGCGCGCTTCAAGCAGCGCATCCGTATCCACAAACTCGCGCCCTAATTTTTCCGCGACCCGTTTGCCCACCGCTGTTTTGCCGGTGCCCATGAAACCCGTCAAGACGAGAAGCGTCTGGCGAGTGACGCATTGCGATTTAGGTTCAAGTGATCCTGGTTTGTGATTCGTCATTCGTTGAAATGGCGTTTCATCTCATTGATCGAATCGCCGCCCAGTTTTTCGATCAGCGCATCCGCCAGCACCCACGCCACCATCGCTTCGCCGATCACACACGCGCGCGGCACATGCGAAAAATCGGAGCGTTGATATTGCGCGAGCGCGGGTGCGCCAGTGGCGCGATCGATTGAGCGCAGCGGCGTCACGGTCGTGGCAATTGGTTTGAACGCCGCGCGAATCACAATCGGTTCACCGTTCGTCATCCCGCCTTCCAAGCCGCCCGCGCGGTTTGTCCGTCGGCTAAATTTTGAATTGGGCATTGCGAATTGTGGATTGTCATTCGGAAAAATTTCGTCTTGTACCTGGGTTCCCAGTTTGCGCGCGTTGGCCCAACCCTCGCCGATCTCGACGCCTTTGACCGATGGAATGCTCATCACCGCTTGCGCGAGGCGTCCATCCAACTTGCGCTCCCACTGCACATGCGAGCCGAGTCCGATCGGCACATTGAGCGCGACAATTTCGATCACGCCGCCGACGGTATCCTTGGCGCGCATCACTTGTTCGATCCGCGCGCGAATTTTTTCCGCGCTGGTTTCATCTGCAACCATCACGTCCGATGCTTGCGCGCGCGCAAAAAGTTCCGGGTACGCGACAGGAAGAATCTCGGCACACACCCCGCCGATCTCGCGCACATGACTCCCGATGACAATCCCAAACTCGGCGAGCAGTAATCGCGCGAGCGCACCGCACGCGACCCGCATTGCCGTTTCGCGCGCGGACGCCCGTTCGGCAACAAAACGCAAATCGTCCAAGCCGTATTTGATCGCGCCCGCTAGATCCGCGTGACCGGGACGCGGAATAGTTTGCGGTGGTACGGTTTTGTTTTGCCAATTCGCATAATCGAGGTTTTCGATTTTCAAAGCGACCGGCGCGCCAATCGTCGCCCCCTGCAACACGCCGCTCAAAATTTCGACACGATCAGTTTCGATCCGCATCCGCGCCGAGCGGCCCACGCCGATTTGTCGGCGCGCCAGATCACGATTGATCGTTTCGGCATCCACACCCAGTCCCGCGGGCAATCCTTCGACGATGCCGACGAGCGCGGGTCCGTGCGATTCACCGGCAGTCAGAAAGCGTAGCATGAGCCACCTCAAACATCAGTTTTATTGGCGCGGCGCATCCCGTCCAAAATTTGAATGCCGCCGCACCTTGATACACCAACATGCCCAGCCCGCCAACTGTGCGCGCGCCAACCGCTTCCGCGTCGCGCAAAAATTTTGTGCGCGCGGGACGATAGACCAGATCAAACGCAACGGCGTGGCGCGGAAATTCACACGGCATCGGCGAGGCATCCACATGCGGCGACATGCCCACCGACGTGGCGTTGACAATCAAGGTTGCATCGTCGAACGCCCGGTCGTCGTTCACCGAAAATGAAACCTGCGAAAAATAGGGTTGCGCGTCGTCTGCTAATTTTTCCGCGCGCGCCGCCGTCCGATTCACGATCGTGATCCGCACCGCGCCCGCATCGGCAAGCGCAAAGGCAACCGCACGCGCCGCGCCGCCAGCACCCAGGATCACGACGCGCGCATCACGCAATTCCACCGGCGCGGCGCGCAACGATTGCAGAACGCCAGAGACATCCGTGTTCTCACCGATCACTGCGCCATCGCGTTTGACAAGTGTATTCACCGCACCGATGCGCTGGGCAGACTCGCTCACGCCATCCAAAAATTCGATCACCGCTTGCTTGTGCGGAATTGTCACATTCGCACCCGCGCAATCAGCCGCGCGCACCCGCGCAACCGCGGCGCGCAAATTCTCGCGCGGCGTTTCAAGCAATGTATAGTGCCACGCCAGATCGCACGCGCGCAACGCCGCGTTTTGCATTGCGGGTGAAATAGAATGACCCAGCGGATAACCAAGCAGAAAAATGTTCATTGCAGTTGATCCAGGGTTTCACCAAAATTTGGAAATGAATCGGCGACACACTCCCAGCCCTCGATGATCGTTTCGCCATACGCGATCAAACCCGCCACCGCGAGCGACATCGCCAAGCGGTGATCGCTGTGCGCCTGAACCCGCGCGCCGCGCAGTTCCGTTTTCCCCGCGATCACAAATCCATCGGCGCGTTCTTCGATCTGCGCGCCCATTTTGCGTAACTCGCTGGCGAGCGTGCCAATGCGATCCGATTCCTTGACGCGCAATTCCGCCGCGTCGCGCACAAGCGTTTCACCTTTAGCCTGCGTGGCGGCAAGCGCAAAAATGGGAAACTCGTCAATCATGCGCGGCACTTGGTCACCGTAGACCTGGGTCGCGCGCAATTCACTCGCGCGCACGATCACGTCCGCAATCGGTTCGCCGGATTCAGCGCGCGCATTTTCGCTGTGAATGTCCGCGCCCATCCGCGCCAGTGCATCGAGCAAGCCGGTGCGCGTGGCGTTCACGCCCACGTCCGCGATGCGAATCTCGGACTGGGTCACGAGTAATGCGGCGACGATAAAAAACGCGGCTGAAGAAAAATCCGCCGGGATTCGAAATTCATCATTTGAAATTCGAAATTTGCAAGGCGGTTCAATTTGAATTTCAAATTTGGAATTTTGATTTTCAAGTCGGACGCCGCAGGCGTGCAACATGCGCTCGGTATGATCGCGCGATAAACTGGGTTCGCGCACGGTCGTTGGCGAATCGGCAAAGAGCGCGGCGAGCAAAATGGCGGATTTGACTTGCGCGCTGGCAACCGGCAACGTATACGCAATGCCATGCAAATGTCCGCCGCGAATCGCAAGCGGCGGCAGGGTGCCATCTTCGCGCGCGAGAATCGTTGCGCCCATCGTGCGCAATGGCTCGGCGACGCGCGCCATCGGACGCCGCTTGAGCGCCGGCGAACCATCGAGAAGCGAAAGAAAATTTTGCCCCGCGCATACACCCGCCAGCAAACGGATGGTGGTGCCGGAACCAGCGCAAAACAATACATCATTCGATTCGCGCAAGCCCCGCAAGCCGCGCCCACGCACACGCAACGTCGTTGCATCAATCGGTTCGATTTCGGCGCCGAGCGCGCGCAAACAATGAACGGTTGCGTTGGTCGTAACGCTTGGCAAATAATTTTCGATGCGCGTTTCGCCCTCGGCAAGGCAAGCCAGGATCGCCGCGCGATGCGAAATAGATTTGTCGGCAGGTACACGCAGGGTGCCGCGTAAAGGTCGTGTTGCTGGAGCAATTTGATAATTAGCCATTGTCCATGGTCAATTTTTGATCTGCGCTTGGATTGGTTGGCGTAACCGCGCCGTTCTGAAAAATTTTTTGCCGCGCCTGCGCCGCGCGTGCGAGAATCACCCGCAGTTCGTTTTCATCACCGCGTTCGAGCATGTCTGCAAATTGATTCAAGTGGCGCGCGGTGTCGCGAATCGCTTTGGCAACATTGACGCGATTCGTCAGAAGAATATCGAGCATCATCGTTGGATCGCTAGCGGCAAGCCGCGACGTATCGCGAAAGCCGCCCGCCGCAAGCGCGAACACCGCATCGTCTTCATGCGCGCGATCGGCGGCAAGGAGCATGAGCATTGCCGCGAGTGCGTAGGGCAGATGGCTCGTTGTGGCGACGATCTGATCGTGACGCGCGGCATCAAGCACGAGCGAATGCGCGCCTACCGTTTCGGCGAGCGTTTGCGCCAAGGCGAGTGTTTGCCGCGCGGTGCGCGCCAGAGGCGTGAGCGCAAACAGCGCCCCGCGAAACAAATGCGCGTCCGCCACCGCAAAACCCGCCGTCTCTTTGCCGCACATGGGATGTGCGCCGATGACTTGGAGTTGCGGCGGCAAGGATTCCATCGCGCGCGTGATCGCCTGTTTAGTTGAACCCAGGTCGAGTACGCACGCGCCGGGTTGCGCGAGCGCGCCCACGCGCGGCAACAATTCGAGGATCGCGCGCACGGGCGTCGCCAGCACAATCACATCGGCGCGGGAAACCAGATCGAGCGATTCACTGGTGTGCATCCCCAACGACTCGGCTTGCGCGCGAGTGAGCGGATCGTGATCGACCGCGAGGATTTTGGCGCACGCATTTTTTTCGCGCAACGCGAGCGCCAGCGATCCGCCCATCAACCCCAAACCAACAATCGCCACCGTCGCATCGCGCCACGCAAACCCAGGTTCCGTCATCGGTTGTGTGACCTCCGTCGTTTATACGGTTCGTTGCATTGCTTGCGCAATGCCGCACACTTGGTCCATCAGCGTCACAAATTTGGCTGGCTTGAGCGATTGCGCGCCATCGCTCAACGCGCGCGCCGGATCGGGATGCACTTCGACGATGAGACCATCCGCGCCCGCCGCAACTGCCGCGCGCGCCACTGGTGTGACGAGTTCCCATTTGCCGGTGCCGTGCGACGGATCGGCAATGACCGGCAAATGCGTGAGCGACTTTAATACCGGGATCGCGTTAATGTCAAAGGTGTTGCGCGTCGCGGTCTCGAACGTGCGAATGCCGCGCTCGCACAACATCACACGCGTGTTGCCGTGCGACAGGATGTATTCTGCCGCCATCAACAACTCTTCAATTGTGGACATCAAGCCGCGCTTGAGCAACACCGGCTTGTTCGTTTCACCAACCGCGTGCAATAACGCATAATTTTGCATGTTGCGCGCGCCAATTTGCAAAATGTCCGAGTATTGCGCAACCAGCGTCACATCCTGGGGTGAGATCACTTCGGTTACCACCGGCAGATGAAATTCATCGCGCGCTTCACGCAACAATTCGAGTCCCTTTAATCCCAGTCCCTGGAACGCATACGGCGAGGTGCGCGGTTTGAATGCGCCGCCGCGCAAAATATGCGCGCCCGCCGCTTTGACTGCCGCCGCCGTTTCGCGCAATTGCTCGCGCGACTCGATCGAACACGGTCCCGCCATCACGATCACCTGGTTGCCGCCAACCGACACGCCATTGATTTTGACGATGGAATTATCCGGGTGAAAATCGCGCGACGCTAGTTTGAACGGATGCAGAATGCGCACGGCGCGTTCAACGCCTTCGAATAATTCAAATTGCTCCGGCTCAACCGGACGTTCGTCGCCAACAACGGCAACGACGGTGCGTTCTTCGCCGACTATGGTCCGCGCATGCAAACCCAGTGTTTCAACCTGGGCGACGACGTCAGCCACCTCACCTTGAGTGGCATTGTGCTTCATCACAATAATCATGACAGTTCCCCTTTACATTTGGAATATTAGACCGTACGCTCCACAGCTTGCGCAACTTTGCGAATACTGGCAACCAGCGCCGCAAATTTTTCCGGCTTGAGCGATTGCGCGCCATCGCTTAACGCCATCGCCGGATCGGGATGCACTTCGACGATGACGCCATCCGCGCCCGCCGCAACTGCCGCGCGCGCCACTGGTGTGACGAGTTCCCATTTGCCGGTGCCGTGCGACGGATCGGCAATGACCGGCAAATGCGTGAGCGACTTTAATACCGGGATCGCGTTAATGTCAAAGGTGTTGCGCGTCGCGGTCTCGAACGTGCGAATGCCGCGCTCGCACAACATCACACGCGTGTTGCCGTGCGACAGGATGTATTCTGCCGCCATCAACAACTCTTCAATTGTGGACATCAAGCCGCGCTTGAGCAACACCGGCTTGTTCGTTTCACCAACCGCGTGCAATAACGCATAATTTTGCATGTTGCGCGCGCCAATTTGCAAAATGTCCGAGTATTGCGCAACCAGCGTCACATCCTGGGGTGAGATCACTTCGGTTACCACCGGCAGATGAAATTCATCGCGCGCTTCACGCAACAATTCGAGTCCCTTTAATCCCAGTCCCTGGAACGCATACGGCGAGGTGCGCGGTTTGAATGCGCCGCCGCGCAAAATATGCGCGCCCGCCGCTTTGACTGCCGCCGCCGTTTCGCGCAATTGCTCGCGCGACTCGATCGAACACGGTCCCGCCATCACGATCACCTGGTTGCCGCCAACCGACACGCCATTGATTTTGACGATGGAATCGTCCGGGTGAAAATCGCGCGACGCTAGTTTGAACGGATGCAGAATGCGCACGACGCGCTCGACGCCATCAAATAATTCGAAATGCTCCGGCTCGACGGGGCGCTCATCGCCAATGACACCGATGATCGTGCGTTCTTCGCCGCTCGACAGATGCGCCTTGAAACCCAGCCCTTCGATATTCGAGACGACCCGCGCAATTTCGTCTGCCGTAGCACTATGCTTCATAATCACAATCATTGCGATCCTCCTTTTGCCCGATCCGGGCGTAATAATTTGGTCTCCAGTAAATACACATGGTGAATTTCATTTTGCGCACGCTCAGTATTCCAATGGAGCAAAACGCGGATGCACCGCGGCAGATCGCCAGCGACGCGCGGCGCTTGCGCATCCAGCAAAGCCGTCTGCGTCCAGCCGAGTTCGCGGACCGCCCGCGCTGGGAATGCCGCATCGAGATCGGGGGTAACCGTGATCAAAACGCTCGCGACATCTGCTTCATAAAGATTGTTCGCGGCGATCAATGCGACGAATAATTCGCGCGTAGCCGTGAGAATGGCATCGCACGTGTTGGCGGATGCGGTCGTTGCGCCGCGAATTCCACGCACAGACATATGCGCCTCCCCTCGCAAAAAATAAAACGAGCGTGGGGTTAAATCCCACGCTCGTTTCGGTTTACTCCGAAAAAACTTAAAGCGCGATGATTCGACCCCGCGTTAGTGCGGCGGCGTAATAATAGCCATAAAAATAAAACGCAAAGGTCGAGTTCAGGTGTTTCATGATGACGCGACTTTACCACAGCGCGCGATTTTTGTCAAACAGAAAATTTTTTTTGATTTGGCGTATAATCAGCGCAGAGGAATTGGAATGACCAAGCACACCCCACGCCCAAAAACCAAACCCCGTCCCGCGCGCGTGACCACGCGGCTCGGACGCCTGCCGCGAGTCGGCATCAACGCGTGGGGCAAGCCGCTGGTGGCATGCCCGCAATGCGGCGCGCCCGCCGTAGTTGACACGACCCAAGAAATTTCGTGCCGCGCGTGTGGCTATGCCACGCCGGGCTTGGGCGGTTGCGGCTGATAATGCAAACCCCAGTCGGCGGCTGGCACAATCTATGGGCGGACAATTTTCTTGTCCGCCCATTATTTTTTACGCCGTCGCCAACGCTTGCTCAAATTCCACGGCCGTTGCTGGTTCGATTTTCACACCGCAGATTTTGTATTCAGGAATTTTCGCCTGCGGATCAAGCGCGTCAATCGTCAAACGGTTGGCGGCGGCTTCGGCAAAATGAAATGGAATGAACACTACGCCGCGCACCGCTTTTTCGGTTACACGCGCGCGCAACACAATCGAGCCGCGCCGCGATGACACGCGCACCGGATCGCCATGGCGGCATGGAATTGTCAGCGCATCCGCAGGGTTGATCTCGACGAACGCTTCAGGTTGCGCGAAATCGAGTTGCGAATGGCGCGTGAGCGTGCCGCCGTGCCAGTGAAACAAGACGCGCCCGGTCGTGAGCGTGAACGGATACTCCGCGTCCGCGGGTTCGATGCTGGGACGATAGATCAGCGGGAAAAATTTTGCGCGTCCGCGCGGAAAATCTTTCTCAAACAGCACCGGCGTCCCAGGATGATCGGGGGTTGGCGCGGGCCACGTGATCCCGTCGCCATCGAGACGGTCATAGGTGATACCGGCATACGCTGGCACCAGCCGTCCCATTTCGGCAAGAATTTCGGACGGATGCGCGTAATCCCAATACGCCGATTGGGCGCGTCCCAGTTTGCGCTCCAAGCGCTTCGCCACGTCACAGACAATTTGCCAATCGGCGCGCGCCTTGCCAAACGGTTCAAAAATTTTTCGCACGCGCTGAACCCGCCGATCGGTGTTCGTAAAGGTGCCATCTTTCTCCGCCCAGGTTGCACTCGGCAAAATCACATCGGCGTAGCGCCCAGTTTCATTGATGAACAAATCCTGACAGACGAGAAATTCCAGGTTCTCGATGACGTGGTACGTGTGATTGAGATTGGGATCACTCATCAGTGGATTTTCGCCCATGACATACATGGACTTGACGTGGCCAGTTCCCCACGCATCAGCAATTTCGGTAGTGGTCAAGCCGCGTTGCGCTGGTGGGACATGCCCCCACGCCGCGCGAAATTTTTCGACATCGGCGGGATCGTCCACGCGTTGATAGCCGGGAAAATTCCAGGGCATGGCGCCCGCATCCGACGCGCCTTGCACATTGTTCTGACCACGCAACGGATTCAACCCCGTCCCTGGTTTGCCAATTTGCCCCGTGAGCAACGCGAGGTGAATCAGTGCCATCGCATTTTCGGTGCCATGCGTGTGTTCGGGAATACCGAGCGCCCAATAGATCGCCGCGCGTTTGGCGGTGGCGTACATCCGCGCCGCGCGCGCAATGTCAGCCGCTGGCACACCGGTGATCTGTGCGGCATAGTCTGGCGTGAATTCTTCCATTGATTTTGCAAAGGCGTCGAAATTTTCCGTGCGCTCGCGGATGAACGCTTCGTTGTACAATTTTTCCTTGAGGATGACGTGCGCCATCGCGGAAAAGAGCGGCACGTCTGTCCCAGGTTTCTGGCACAGCCACAGTTCGGCAAAGTTGACCATTTCAACGCGACGCGGATCGGCAACGATCAGTTTGACGCCATGATGCTTAACCGCATCCTTCATTTGAAGCGCAACGATCGGGTGTGTCTCCGCCGTGTTCGAACCGGTGACCAGGGCAACATCGTTCAAATAAATATCACTGACGGGGTTGCTCATCGCGGACGAGCCGAGCGCGAGTTGCAATGCCACCACACTTCCGGCATGGCACAGCCGCGTGCAGTGATCGATATTATTAGTCCCGATGACGGCGCGGAACATTTTTTGCAGAACATAATTGTCTTCGTTCGTCGCTTTGGCACAGCAAAACACGCCGGTTGCGTCCGCGCCATGCGCCTGCACGGTCGCCGCGAAACGCTCCGCGATCAAATCCAACGCCTCGTCCCAGGTTGCTTCGCGCCAATCCTCCCTGGCGGCGGGCTTGCGCTGTCCTGGTTTCTGCAATTCGTTCCGAATCAACGGCGTGCGCACACGATCAGGGTGATAAATGAAATCCCAGCCAAAACGCCCTTTGACACACAAGTTGCCGCGGCTGACCGGGTGAGTGTATGGCGTGGTCACGCGAATAATCTGATTACCTTGCGTATGCACATCGAGCCGACACCCCACCCCACAGAATGGGCAGGTCGTGGCTGTCATGCGTTCTTCGGCTAACATATTTGATTTCCCTTTCACAGTGGCTTGCGTCGTTTTTCGATCCGCGAGTGGCGCGCCAATTCTTGCACGTCGCGTCCCGTCTCAATCCAAAATTCGCGTTTCGATTTGAGCGCGCCGGTGGGACAAGCCTGCACACAGTTGCCGCAATAGACACAGCCGCTTTGCGGCAGTGGCACATCCTCAAACGTGGCAATCCGTGTGTCAAAACCGCGCCCAGCTTGGGTAATCGCAAACGTCCACTGAACATCTTCGCCACACGCTTGCACACAACGCCAGCACAGGATACATTTCGAGTAATCGCGGAGGTAGAAGGGATTGTCATCGTAGACGGGATGCTCGCGGCGTTGGCCTTGCGCAAAGCGGGCGAGCTCTGCGCCGTACTCCTGGGTCAGTCGTTGAATTGCGGGCGCATCACTCACGTCTACCGCGCTGTTGAGCAATTCCAAAATCATTTTGCGCGCGGCGCGCACACGCGGCGTATCGGTGCGCACAAGCATCCCCGCTTCACACGCGCGCGAACACGCTTGCACTAGCACACGCGATTTTTCGATCTCGACGACGCACATGCGGCACAACGATGGCGCGGTAAAATGTTCGTGATAGCACACCGTCGGGATGGTGTGATCGATCTGCGCCGCCGCTTGCAAGATGGTCGTCCCAACCGGAACGGTAATTGTGTGCTCGTCTATCGTCAGTGTGATTTCGTTCATAGTGTGATCAGTCCTTTGTCTAACGCGCTCAAAATGGCAGACGCCGCCGTTTGCCCCAATCCGCAAATCGAAGCGTCGCGCATTGTCGCGGCGAGGTCACGCAACAGCGGTGTGTCGTCCGGCCGCCCGCGCGCCACGATTTCGTACTGGCGCAGAGTGCCAATTTGGCACGGCAAACATTTGCCGCACGATTCGTCTTTGAAAAAGCGTGCGAGCCGTAGTAACACCCCGCGCAAATCGGCGGTATCGTCCAGGACCATGAGCGCGCCAGAGCCGAACGTCGCGCCAATCGCCGCGAGTGATTGAAAATCAAGCGCCACGTCAATTTCATCGGGGCGCAAGAACACACCCGCCGCGCCGCCGATCAACACGGTGTGCAATGAACGCCCCGCGCGCAACCCGCCCGCTAAATTTTCGATCACCGCGCGCAACGAGACGCCCATCGCAATTTCATACGCGCCTGGTTTTTGCACCTGCCCGCTCACACACACAATCCGCGTGCCAGGCGATTGGGGGGTGCCGCATTGGCGGTACGCTTCCGCGCCTGCGAGCGCAATGTACGGAATGTTGGCAAACGTTTCGACGTTGTTGATCACTGTCGGACGACCGAACAATCCAGCCTCGGTTGGAAACGGCGGCTTGACCCGCGGCTGACCGCGCTTGCCTTCGATGGATTCAAACAGTGCGGTTTCTTCGCCGCAAATGTACGCGCCCGCGCCGCGCCGAATCTCAATCTCAAAATCAAAATCGCTATGCCGAATCTGATGGCCGAGCAAGTGATGTTCGCGCGCTTGCGCGATGGCATTTGTCAAACGCGCATACGCAAGCGGATATTCACCGCGCAGATAAATAAATCCATTCGCGCACCCGGTGGCATACGCCATGATCGTCATGCCTTCGATAATCCGAAACGGATCGCCCTCCAGCATTAACCGATCTTTGAACGTCCCAGTTTCGGATTCATCCGCATTGCAGATGACAAACACGGACGCACTGCGGTAGGGTGCCGGCACGTTCGGTAACGCGGACCACGCATGATTCAACTGGGCTTTCACCGCGAGATCGCTCTTGAGCCAGGTTGGAAATGCCGCGCCCCCGCGTCCAATCAAACCCGCGTTACGGAGCGTCTCGATCATTTGCGCTGACGACAATTCATGCATCACTTTTTCGAGCGCGCGATAGCCACCCCGCGCGAGGTAATCCTCTAGCCGGGTTGGATCAGCCATACCCCAATTGGACGTGATGAGTTTTGTTTCCATAGTCGTTTATTGCACTGACGCGCCCGCGCTCGGCTCAGCCGGATCAGCGGTCCACAGTGTTGCGATGTTTGCGTCAGTCACATTTTCGAACACGGTGTGCCCCGCCATGACCACCGGCGCATGGTCGCAATGTCCAAGACAGGGCACCACTTCGAGTGTCACCAAACCATCGGGCGTGGTTTCGCCGACGCGAATTTTCAACCGCTCGCGCAAGATCGCAATGATTTTTTCGCTTCCGGCAAGATAGCACGGCACATCGTCGCATACTCGCACGATAATTTTGCCAACTGGATGAGTGTAGAGATGCGCGTAGAAATCCGCCACGCCGTACACTTCGGCGGGCGGCACGCCGAGTCCGTTGGCAATGTACGTCAGCGTATCAGCGTCGAGCCAACCAAGTTTTTCTTGCGCTTCGATCAGCGTGGGCAGTAAACCGGAACGACCCACGTGAGACCAATGTTCGAGAATCGGAGCGAGTGCGGTGGAGCGTTCAGCATGCGGGGTACTTGTTTCGGAAATCAACCTTGACCTCCATTAAATAGCCTAATTCAATTATCGCACAAAAAAATTTCATTGGCAAATAACCGATCAAACAATTTGAGTTTTTTGCCACGCGGGGATATACTCTAACTATTCCTGCACCGATGGAGCAACCGCATGATCCCCAACCAATGGTACGCCATTCTTGAAGCAAACGAAATCAAACGCGGCAAAATGATCGGCGTGACCCGCATGGGCGAAAAGATGGTCGCCTGGCGCGATTCGCATGGCAAGGTCGGCGTGATGCGCGACGTGTGCCCGCATCGCGGCGTCGCGTTTAGCGCGGGACAACTCGTCGGCGATTGCGTTGAATGTCCCTTTCACGGATTTCAATTCGACACGTCGGGTGCATGCACGCTCATTCCCGCGAATGGTCGCCATGCGCCCATTCCCAAAGCGATGCGCGCGCAAGCATTCGCCGTGCGCGAAGCACACGGATTCATTTTCATCTGGTGGGGCGAGCCGCAAGAAAATTTGCCGCCCGTGCCCTGGTTCGACAACATTGACGAGAACCAATACTCTATCTCGTCGCTCCGCGATCGGTGGAAATCACATTACTCGCGCGCGATTGAAAACCAACTCGACGTGGTGCATCTGCCGTTCGTGCACAAGACCACCATCGGGCGCGGCAACGCGACGATTGTGAATGGTCCGTTGTATCGTGTGAATCAAATCCCAGGTGGCTTGCGCATGGACTTGTGGTACGATAACCAAGTCGATCACGGGCAAACACCGTTGCGTCCGACCGAGATGGGCGAACCGACGCGCCGACCGTTGATCCAATTTATCTTTCCCAACTTGTGGCAAAACTGGCTCGGCGACAAATTGCGCCTGATGATCGCATTCGTGCCAATCGACAATGAAAATTCGTTATTGTACATTCGCAATTACCAAGCGCTGGTGCGCGCGCCCATCGCAAGCGACATTTTCAACGCGATGAGTCTCATCGGCAATTTCATCATCGAACGCCAGGATCGCCGCGTCGTCATCACGCAAGAACCCAAGCGTTCAGAATTACGCCTGGGCGAAAAACTCATCCCCGGCGACGCACCCATCATCGAGTATCGCCGCTTGCGCCAAGAATTGATTGAAAAGGCAAATTCAAAATACTGATCAGGGAGGACGGCATGGCCCAAACCGTACCAGCTCGTCAAAACATTCCGATTCAAGAAACCTGGAACGCCGAATCCATTTTCCCAAACGATACCGCGTGGGAAAATGAATTCAATGCGCTCGGCAATGATCTGCCATCGCTCGCGAAATTTCGCGGACACCTCGCGGACAACGCCGCCACGCTTGCCGATTGGTTCGCCGCGAGCGAAGCGCTCGAAACGCGCGCGGGCAAGGTGATCTTGTATGCGAACATGAAGCACACGGTTGATACAACCAACCAAGCCGCCGCCGCGTTAAATGATCGCGCCCGTGGGCTTGCGGCACGCGCCGCCGCCGCCATGTCGTTCGCCGAACCTGAAATGCTCGCCATCGGTTTCGACACATTGCGCGCGTGGATGCAGAGCGAACCGCGCCTTGCGATCTACGCGCACTATTTTGATCGACTGGCACAGCGCGCCGCGCACGTGCGTTCCGCCGAGGTCGAAGAATTGTTGAGCCAGGTCAACGACGCCTTTCGCACCGCCGCCGCCACACACGGCATTCTTGCCGACGCCGATCTAAAGCCCGCGCCCGCGCGCAACGACGCCGGTGAAACTTTGGAGATCACGCAAGGATCGATCAATGCGCTTCGCACGCACCCTGACCGCAGCGTGCGCCGCACCGCGTTCGAAAATTACGCCGACGCGCACCTCGCCGCCAAAAACACAATGGCGAACGCACTCGCGGCGGGCATCAAGCAAGACGTGTTTCGAATGCGCGCGCGCAAATACCAATCGTCGCTGGAAGCCGCGCTCGCGCCCAATCATATTCCGCTCGACGTGTTCCACAATCTGATCAAAACCTTTCGCGCGAATCTGCCAACCTGGCATCGCTATTGGAAAATTCGCCAGCGCGCGCTCGGCGTTGACACGCTCCACGTCTATGACGAAAAAGCGCCGCTAACCAATGCGAAACCGAATGTGTCCTTCGCACAAGCCGTCGATTGGATTTGCGCGGGCATGCAACCGCTCGGCGACGAGTACGTCAATGTATTGCGCCGTGGATGTTTGGAACAACGCTGGGTTGATAAATATCCAAACCAGGGCAAACGCGCGGGCGCATTCTCGACCGGCGTGCCGGGGACGCAACCCTTTATCCTGATGAGTTACAACGACGATCTCTTTTCGATGAGCACGCTCGCGCACGAACTGGGTCACTCGATGCACAAGTATTTCACGCAAGCAACCCAGCCCTTTGCCTATCGCTTTTATGGACTGTTCCTCGCCGAGACCGCATCGAATTTCAATCAAGCGATGGTGCGCGCGCACCTGCTCAAAAACGCAAATGTCATTGCGAGCGGCGAAGCCGCGAAGCAAGCTCCATCGTCATTGGGGATTGCTTCGTCGCAAAAACCGCTCCTCGCAA
>JBBIUF010000061.1:0-6463 GCA_037440365.1 Chloroflexota bacterium | reverse complement strand
TGACATCAGCGAATTTTCAGATCGCCGTGATCGAAGAAGCCATGTCGAATTTCCACCGCTACTTTTTCATCATGCCAACGCTCGCGCGCTTTGAACTTGAAATCCACGAACGGATCGAACGCGGGCAAGCGTTGACCGCGCAAAACATGAACGACTTGCTTGCCGACTTGTTCAGCGAGGGATATGGCAGTGGCGTGGTGGTTGACCGCGAGCGCGTGGGCATCACCTGGGCGCAATTCCCAACGCACCTGTATTCCAATTTCTACGTTTATCAGTACGCCACCGGCATTTCCGCCGCGCATACCTTGTCGGAAAATATCTTGGCGGGCCAGGCTGGCGCAGTGGCGCGCTACCTGGGATTTTTGAAAGCGGGCGGATCGGATTTTCCGCTCAACCTTCTGAAAAACGCGGGCGTCGATCTCACTACCCCCGCGCCCATCGAAACCACTTTCGGCGTCTTTGCACGGTACGTGGATCGTCTGGAAGAATTGACCAACGCAAGAAAATAATTTTAACCGCCAAGACGCAAAGGACGCCAAGAAAATATTTAAAATCCTTTGCGCTCTTTGCGTCTTGGCGGTTTACAATCTGGAGTCGTAATGTCTAAACGTCCCATCACGATTGATGATCTATTTCAAATCAAACTTGTTTCCGATCCGCAAATTTCGCCCGACGGCAAAATGGTCGCCTTTACGCTGACCACACCCAATCTGGAAAGCGACAAGTACAGCGCGCACATCTGGCTCGTGCCTAGCGACGGCTCGGCGCCCGCGCGCCAATTCACCTTTGGCGAGGGCAAGGATCGTTCACCGCGCTGGTCGCCCGACGGCAAACAGATCGCGTTCGCGTCAGATCGCGGCAAGGAAAAACAAGACCAGCTTTACCGCATCTCGATCAACGGTGGCGAAGCCACGCGCTTGACCGATAACGCCAATCGCCCCAGCGCGCCGGTGTGGTCGCCTGATGGCACGATGATCGCGTATACATCCAAAATCGTCACACCAGAAACAAAACAAGCAAACGATCAGCACGACGAGTCGGACGCGAAATCGTACACCCGACTCAACTATAAATCGAATGACGAAGGATTCTGGGATTACAGTTGGCGACAAATTTGCATGCTCTCCCTTGAGGGCGAGCATGCAGGTCAGAGTTGGCAACTCACGCGCGGCGCGTTCAATCACGGCTCGCCCGCATGGTCGCCCGATAGCAAAACGATTGTCTTGGCGGCAAATCGCTCAGCACACGCCGACGAACAGAACTGGAATGATCTGTGGTCAGTCCCAGCCAAAGGCGGCGCGCTCAAACGCTTGACTCGCCGCAAAGGTCCTGCAGGCGCGCCCTCATTCTCGCCCGATGGAAAATGGATCGCGTTCTATGGACACGAAAACGAATTCGCCACAGTCACCGAAGCCAAAGTGTATGTGATGCCATCGCATGGCGGCAAAGCAGTTCCAATCACCGCCGATTTTGATCGCACGCTGGGCAGTGCGCTGGCCACCGATTTGCGCTCGTCTGACGGCGCGCCCACTGCGCCGATTTGGTCGAAAGATAGCGCGATGATCTATTTCACGGCGACGGATCACGGCGCGAGCAATTTGTATGCGGTGTCTGCAAAAGGCGGCGCGCTCAAGCCCGTCACGCGCGGAGCGCATCATCTCATCGGTTATTCATACGCGCGCGCGGCAAATCGCTTTGCGTATATCGCGAGTGATCCGATTCATCCCAATGATGTTTTCACCGCGACCAGCTCTGGTACAGCAAAACGGATCACCCACGTCAACGATGCATGGCTGACGGATGTTCAGTTGAGCAAGCCCGAAAAATTTTTCGCGCCTAGCGAAGGCGGCGTGGTTGAGGGTTGGCTGATGAAGCCAATGAATTGGAAACCAGGAAAAAACGCAAAGCGTCCCGCCGTGTTACAAATTCACGGCGGCCCGCACAGCGCGTATGGTGAAACCTTTTTTCACGAGTTTCAGATTTTGTGCGCGCAAGGATATGCCGTCGTATTCTGCAACCCACGCGGAAGCGCGGGCTACGGGCAAGAGTTTGCATCGTGCATCGGTAAAGACTGGGGCGGACGCGATTATCGCGACGTAATGGCGGCGTGGGATTTCGCGCTCAAGAAATATACGTGGATTGACGAAAAGAAGAGCGGCGTGGCGGGCGGATCCTACGGCGGCTATATGACGAGTTGGATCATCACGCATACAGATCGTTTCAAGGCGGCGGTATCTATGCGCGCGCTGAACAATTGGTATTCGTTCTATGGCACGAGCGACATTGGACATTTTTTCGCAAGCGATTGGTACGTGGGCGGACTGCCGTGGAACAACGACGAGGAATATCTACAACACTCACCAATCGCGCACGTGGCAAATTGCAAAACGCCAACGCTGATCTTGCATAGCGAAAAAGATTTCCGCTGTCCGATTGAGCAAGGCGAGCAATTCTACGTCGCGCTCAAGAAACTGGGCGTCCCCACCGAGTTCGTGCGTTTTCCCGACGAGACCCACGAATTATCGCGAAGCGGCAAGCCCAAGCACCGCAAGGAACGCCTTGAACGCATCGTGGAATGGTTCAAGCGATATCTGAAATAAGCGAAACAAAAACCGACGCGGTTGATGCCACGTCGGTTTTACTTTACAACGTCGTAATCGGGCGCGCTTGCAACAACCAAAATTGTTCCGCCGCCCACGCCCATTCAATATCCTGCGGCGATTCAAAATAATCCGCCACGCGCAAACCCAATGCCGCCAATTGCAGAATGCGATCATCTGGCAAGGCTTGAGGCTGTGTAACGCGCCTATCTTGGGTAACCCAATCTGCATCTGAATTTGCGCCTAGCGATTTCGCAATGATGATTTTGCGCGTAACATTCACCACATAATTATCTGGATCAACTTGGCCCGAGACCAGCGCCTCACCCAAACCCAGCGTCGCTTCGATCATCATTTCATCGCGCGCGCCAGTTAGCGGGTTTGCCGTGAACAGGACCCCCGACACTTGGCTGGGCACCATCGCTTGCACGACAACCGCAAGCGCAACCTCGGAATTTGCAACCTGATTGCGCGCACGATATTCGATTGCGCGCGCCGTCCACAAACTACTCCAGCAATTGATCACCGCGCGCAATACATTGTCTATGCCGATGATATTGAGGTACGTGTCTTGCTGACCGGCAAACGACAAGTCCGGCAAGTCTTCCGCCGTGGCAGATGAGCGCACGGCAACGGGCGCGTGGTCTTGGCGCGATTGGCGCGCCAGGACCGCATACGCTTCGGCGATATCGCGCGCCAGTTCGGCCGGCACATCCCCGGCGCGAAACGCTTGGCGAATTGTGACAGACGCAACCTCAAGCGTCCCAGGATTATCGGCAAGCGTGCGCACAATTTTTTTAGCCAGTCCATTCGCGTCTACAAACGCGCGATACGCTGACGTCGCAATGATGAATCCAACGGGAACGGGGAAACCAGCGCGCACAAGCCGCACCAGGTTCGCGCCCTTGCCCCCGGCACGGTCAAGCGTCGCATCGCGCGAATCAAAAGCTAAAATTACAGTCATGTGACTCACCGGGTCAGCCCTCAGTCACCTGCGGTTTGATCGTCTTGCACCCGATCATTGCCATTGCGTCAGATATTGGTTCAAACATGGTTTGATCGCGGTACGTGCCGATGATCGCACCACCCGACCCGGCAAATTTTGCGGTTGCGCCAAGCGCGCGCGCCGTTTCCACCATTTCAACTTGCCAGGGCGCAATATGATAAATGCTACGGCGCGTATCAAAATTTTCATTGATCAACTGCCCCAAGCGCTCCGCATCGCGCGCGAGCAATGCGTCGCGTCCCTGCGCCGCAATCGCGGCAAAGTGCTTCATGGCATCGAGCACTTGTTCGTCGCCCCGGTTATAGCGTCCGCGAATATCATTGTGAAACACCTCGGTCGGCTCGCTGAGCGCAACCGAGTAGGCGATAAAGATCGGCGGCACGAGCGCGGGATCGAGCGGCTCGTAAGCGTAACATTTATAACCATCGACAATCCGCTCTCTGTTTTTTGCAAAATCCATAAACACGACGCCTTCGTACGTCTGAATCACCCGATCTTGCAAGCCCCCAGCAATGCCCAGGTCGTCGTTTTCAACCGCTAGCACCAAGCTGGGTTGCACCGCGCGCGGAATATCAACGTCATAGTACGCCATCAAGCACCGCAACGTCGCCGTGATGAGCGCACTCGAGCCCGCCATCCCAACCTGGCGCGGGATATTCGTTTCATAGCGCACCGAAAAATTGCGCTCGTGCAAGTGCCAGCCGCGCAGTTCGCAGTATTCGACAAAGCGTTTGATCGTCGCCTTGATCAAACGAATGCCGCCATAATAACCGTGCAGGTTCACATCCTTCGCCAGATCATAGATCGAAGAAAAACGCGCGCGATCATTTTCCGCCAGCACAATATCCACCGAATCCCATTCGTACAACACGACCTCGGCCCAAAAATTGCGCACGATGATTGAAATGGTTTTGCCGTTATAACCGTCGGACGGATTGCCGAGCAAGCCAGCCCGTGCATACGCGCGTTTACGAATGATCTCCATGAATGAGTTGCTCCAAGAATTTTTTCAATTCCGCACCATGCTTTTCATCGGCGAGTGCAAACTCGACAAACGCGCGAAAGTACGCGTCAAAGTTGCCAATGTCAAACCGGCGTTCTTCGGCGTGCAATTTCATGCCATAAACTTGGCCGCCCTCTTTCAAAATGATCCGCACCGCATCGGTCAATTGAATTTCGCCGCCCTTGCCTGGTTTCGTGCGCGCGAGCGCATCAAAAATTTTCGGCGCAAACACATAGCGCGCGGCGATTGCCAAACGACTGGGCGCTTCCTCCGAACTGGGTTTTTCGATCACATCCTCAAGTTCAAACAGATCGTCCTCGCGCTTGGGTTTGGCGATGCCGTAATGATGCACTTCGCTCAGCGGCACTTGCTCAAACGCGATCACGGCATCGGCATTCTTTTCGCCGAACGCGCGCGTCATGCGACGGACAATGTCACTGTGCGCGTTGATGCCAATGATCGAATCGCCAAGCGCGACGACGAACGGTTGGTTGCCCACAAAGGGTTGCGCCACCAACACCGCGTGTCCCAGTCCGAGGAGTTGACGTTGGCGTGTATAAAAGTATTGCACCGCCGCACGCTCGTACTCAAATTCCGCGAGCAAATCTTCCTTGCCGGTTTCGCGCAACATCTGAATCAATTCGGCATTTAGGTCAAAATGATTTTCAATGGAGGTTTTGCCAGGCCCGGTGATGAACAGCACGCGCTTGATCCCGCCGCGCGTCAGTTCTTCAGCGACGTACTGCACGACCGGCTTGCGTCCGACCGGCAACATTTCTTTCGGTTGCGATTTCGTCGCGGGCAAAAGCCGCGTGCCGAGTCCAGCAACTGGGACAACGGCAATGTCAATGTCTGGCATGAATGATCCTCGTTAAACAATTCGGAATTTGAATTTCACTGGTTTTGATTATACCGCCGACGTTGGGTTTGGCAAAAAAGCCAAGGGCCGCTAACCCGATTCCGCGCCCGGCAAAATTTGCCCATTGTTTCATTTTATCAAGACGCTGGCGACCTTGAACAACCTAGAGAAAAAACGCTGTAAGTTCACCGCACGTCTGGTCAGGCAATTCCTCGGCGAGATAATGCCCGCCATCCAGCGCGTGACCGCGCACGTCAGCCGCGACCTCGGCCCAGTCTTTCAGCGGCGAAAAATATTTTTCGATGACACCGTGCTTGCCCCACAACACGAGCATTGGACAAACGATTTTGCGCCCCGCTTGCATATCCGCGCGATCATATTCCAGATCGATACTCGCCGACGCGCGATAATCCTCACAGCTACCCTGAATCGTTTCTGGTGTAAAGCAACGCACATAGTCGCTCAACGCTTCAGGCGTAAACGGCGCGAGGCCTGCACTGCCACTACCAATTTTCTTGAGCAAATAGAATTGCGCATTACCGCCGATCAATTTTTCGGGCAGTGGTTTCGGCTGAATCAAAAAGAACCAATGATAATAGGCTTGCGCGAATTCGTGGCTCGTGTTTGCGTACATTTTCTTTGTCGGCGAAATGTCGAGCGTCGCAAGTTTGAGCACGCGATCAGGATAATCCACCGCGAGCCGATGCGCCACCCGTCCGCCGCGATCGTGGCCTGCCAAGTAGAATCGCTCAAAGCCAAGTTGGCGCATCAACTCGACTTGGTCGCGGGCGAGCGCACGCTTGGAATAGTTGCTATGATCAAGCGCGCCTTCCGGTTTGGAACTATCGCCGTATCCGCGCAAATCGCTCGCGACGACAGTAAAATGTTGCGCGAGCATCGGCGCAAGCTTGTGCCAGATGACGTGCGTTTGCGGATAGCCGTGCAACAGCAAAAGCGGCTGACCCTGCCCACCGACAACCGCGTTGATCGTTACC
>JBBIUF010000060.1:0-28077 GCA_037440365.1 Chloroflexota bacterium | reverse complement strand
GAAAATCGGAAATTATTTTTGCATGCTCCCTTAGCCCGCAAAAAAAAATGACGCGCGCGAAAATTCAGCGCCGCGTCATGCTCAACTTGCGTTCAGTCTACGGTTTTTCCCACACGGCAAAATGCGACAAGCCGAACATGCGTAACGGGGTGTGCTCCAAAAAATAGGTCACGCCACGCAACCCGCGCGCGAGCCACGCGCTCCGCCGCGCAATCTTGTCATAGCCAGGATAAATTTGCGTATGCGTCAGCATTGCGCCAGCGAGTCCGTTGAACAGCGCGCGCACATCGCCGGTACGATAGGCGCGGACGTGCGGCGCAAACCGGTTGCGGAGAAAATTGGGAAGCCAACCGATGAACGGAATGTTGCCGAACACATAGTGTGTGCCGAAATATGCGCCGTGGGTTTCAAACGGATATAACCGGTTCGGCGCAAAGATCACAATCCGCCCGCCGTGCTTGACGACGCGGTGCGCTTCGCGGATGGTTTGCGCGTCATCGGTTACATGTTCAATGACTTCGTGCAATAACACGGCGTCGAAATAATTGTCGGGGAAGGGCAGTGTTTCGGAAACCGAGACCGCCAGCGTCGTCAGATTTTTTGCGCGCCGCGCCTCCACCAGTTTTTCGGCGTCCATGTCTATGCCAAATGCGCGCGCTTGCAGTGCCGCAAATTTTGCGACGTATGCGCCAACGCCGCACCCAATATCCAACATGCGCGCGTCCTGGATGGTCACAAATTGCCGAATCAGATCGAGGCGGCGATCTTGGCCAAAGCGCCACACATACGATGGGTGTCCCAGTTTGATAGCTTTATCTTCTGTGGTCATTGTTGGCTCGCTAAACTTGCCGCATCGAGTTTATAGATTACCAAGATAGGCGCGCCATCTACGGCGATTTGATGCACCGGTTTCAAATACAGCGCGGCATAGTTCGCCGTGGTGTTGTACCAACCGGGGCGCGTGATGAACATGACATAGACCGGGTAGCCCTGATCGAGTTTGAGTTTGATCACAGGTTCTTCGATCACGCCAAGGTCACTGCGCAACCAGATCGGCGCAACTAGGCGCACAATCCAAGGCGCGATCGCGACATGCACTTGCGCGCCGCCTGCGGCGTTATAGTTCAACCACTGAATACCTTGCCGATACGAACCCGCCCAATAATCAGTGGCATCCGGGTCGCGCTGTTGCATCCCCGATAAACCACCCACGAGCGAATTATAGTACAAATAATCGTATGGAAAATACCGTGCTTCAAGCCAGCCGATGTTGAGTAGGATCAGCGCCACCAACCCAACTGTTGCAAAAGCCTGGCGGTTTGGAAAGCGCACGGCGAGCTGGATCAACGACGCGCCGCCATACCCCGCAAGCAAACACGCGGCGGGCACAAATTCTTCAAAGTGGCGAATGCCGTCAAAGTTCGCGGCACCCGGTAGCGATGCGCGAACAATCGGCAGGGCAAGCCACACGAGGAGCAATTGCATCAAACGCGAATGTTGTTTGAGCGCGCCCCACAGCGCAAACGCAATCCCCGCGCCCAGCAAAATCAAATCCACTTCGGGCATGGTCGTAATCGCTTGCACGAGCGGATCCCAGTTCCAGGTTGACGCGCCGCGCGTATACCCTTCGGTGAAAATAAAATTGTAATACACACTCAAGCGATTGGGATCGCCGTAGAGGTAGGGCCAGGACAAGAAAAATGTAATCGGACCCAGGACCACCATCGCGGCGTATTGCCACAGATAGCGGCGCACATGCGCGAGGGCGGGCCGTCCAATCTGCGGCAAGGCGTACCACGGAAACATGCCGAATGCCAGGACAATCGGAATGAAATGCGATGTGCCTTTGCATCCCAGCGCCAAGCCAAACAAAACGCCGGTTAGCCCGGCTTGGCGCCAAGCGGGTTTTTCCGTCCAAATATAAAATGCAAAAATGGTCAAGGCAAAGAACACGGCGGCGGGAATATCTAGGGGATTGAAATGGCTATCGCCCCAGAAACGCGGATAGGTGCTGAGGATCAAGACCGCCAAGCCCGCCGCTAATTTGCCGAGACGCGGCGCGGCAAAATTGTACAGCATCCATAACAGGAGCGCGGCAAGCAAAATTTTGCCAAAGTGAAATGCATCTACCGGATCAAGCCAGCCCAGCCGATACCCAAAAATTTCCAGCGTCATGCCGGAAATGGTATTGCCCACGGGCAGAAATTCGTTCGGCTTGTCGCGATAAGTTGAAGAGTACACATTGAACAAGTGTTGCTGAACGTCCAGGTCGGTGCGCTCAAAATCCAGATATGCCGGATTGAGTGTGGTAAAGAAATGAAAATAGCGTTCGCCAAAGAACACATCCCCAACGGCTTCATCCCAGGTAAAGCCATAATAATGCAACGTCACAAAACCCGCGACGATGAATAGCACCACATAGCCCAACATCAAGCGCCGCGCGTGCTGGTCAAGTTGTTGCTTGATGCGTTCGATTCCACGTCCGATCCCGCTCATTGCGTTTCTCCGCTCAATCGTGTTTCTCACGCGCCGAGAATTTTTTCAATGTCGCTTACAATGATCCGCGCCGCGCCCGCTTCGATCAATTCCAGTGCAATGTCCTGCGAATCAATGCCGCCTGCCGCTTTGACTTGGAGTTTGACGCACGCGGCGCGCAACACGCGTACGTCTGCGCTGATCGCGGCTTCGCGGAAAAATCCGGTCGCGGTCTGCACGAACGTTGCGCCCGCCGCTTCCGCAATTTTGCACGCGCGCGTTTTTTCTTCGTCGGATAAAAACGGCGTTTCCAAAATCACTGTGATCGGATGCGCGCGCGCGGTGCGGACGACGGTGGCAATATCGTTATGCACCACCAGGTCGTCGTGATCGCGCAATGCGCCAATGTTCAGTGTCATGCCAATTTCTTCCGCGCCGCGCTGTACCACGTCCTGCACCTCGTACATCTTGGTCGCGGTGGAGACGCCGCCGTGCGGAAAGCCAACCACTGAGGCCACCTTGAGGTGGGTGCCTTTCAGGGCTTTGCGGGCAAACTCGATGTAATGCGGCGCGACGATCACGTTGACGCAATCGCGCGCGATGGCGGCGGCGCAACCGGTTTCGATTTCAGCGCGCGCGAGTTGCGGTAACAATAACGCCAATTCAATTTTACGCACAAGCGGCAACGGGGTGAGCGACGGCATCGAACCTGACTCCTCGATTTTGATTACCCTGTTTCTGCGGGCGTTTGAAAATGATGGTGCAAATGTTCATTGCGGAGTTTGGATTGCTCGCGCGAGTAACGCGGATTGCCGCAGGTTGGACACAAATCCAATTCTGAAAATTTATCGAGATATTCCAGCACGGTGGTTACGAGCGCGGCGTGACTCCACGTGAGCGGTGACACGCTCAGCGGCGCGTCGGTATACGGATGCACTTGTTCTGCCAACACGCCGCTGGGCAGAGCATGTTGCGCGACCCAGTTGAAAATATCGAGCGCGGGTTTCAACTCGTCGGCGTTTTTTGCTTTGGCGATTTGCCAACTTGCGAGCCAGAGTGTGCAAATGAACCAGGGATTGCCCGGCACGTTGGCAATGTCCTGGCTGACTTGATGATAGTAATCGTTTTCGTATCGCGCCATGCCGCCGACATTCGATTTGATCCACAAGCGATCGCGCAGGCTCGTCATCGTCGCGACGATGCGCGGCTCGTCGGGCGCGTACATGCCAAATTGAAATAGCGCATACACCGCCGCGTCAATCGTCCAATCTACCTCATACGTGCCGTCAGCGCGCGGGCTCAAGCGCCGCGCAAAGCGATTGGCGTTTGCTTGCCACAAGAATTGATCCGTCGCGGTTTTCATCGCGCTTGCCGCCGCACGATATTTGTCGGCGAAATTATTTTCGCCGAATGCCTCGGCAAAATTTGCCGCCGCATTGAGACCAGCCCAAGTTGCGGCAATCGAAAAGGCATGGACGCCGCGCCGCTCTTCCCACAGATCCCAACTCGGTTGCGGTAAATTGTTTGCATCGCGATAACTGCTCAGCCATTCTGCCGCGCGAATGATCAGCGAACGATAGAGCGGTTTGATAAATTCCACGTCGCGGAATTTATCAAAATGTTCCCAGAGCGCCCACAACACCAAGCCGGTTTCGTCTTCCTGCACCGGCAATTCTTTTTGCCCGTTCGCAAACCAGGGATGCCACGAACTCGCCAGCGAGCCATCGGCGTTGTACTTGTGCAGAAAATAGCCCTCGGCGGTAATCACGTCCGCGCTGAAATTGAAAAAGCGTTGTGCTAGGTCGGGCTGATCGGCGAGGTCGAGTGCGTGCGCGACGAGCGCGCCATCGCGTTGCCACACGTACGAATAGGTGTCGCGGACGAGACTCGCAATGTCGCTGTCGTTCGCGGCGATGATTGCGCCATTGTTGTCAATCTGGGTGCGCAAGATGAGCAATGATTGATTGAACGCATGCACAATCGCGTGCGGCAAATTCGCAAATTCGTATTCTTCCTTGTTGACCCACAATCGCCAATACGCCGCCGCGCGATCAATAAACGTTTGCGGACCGCGTTCGCGCACAAGCCGGTTTGTCGTGGTGACGGTTTCGAAATCGTCGCCGACGCACATCCAATAATACACCGTTTGGGTTTCGCCCGCCTTGAGCTCAACGTGCAACGCAATTGTCGAATCCACCGAGCCTTGCGCAATGGGATTGCCGCTCAGACTACCGTCTTCAGCGTCGCGCCAGGTGCCTTCGCGCCCGTCTAGCTCTTTCAGCCCAGTTGCCCATTGATCAACCTGGGCGGGTTCGCCCGCGCGTTGGCCGCAGATCAAAAACCAGCGCGGGCCTTTATAGTGCAACACGGCGCGGCGTTGTGGCTCATAATACGCGGTGTCGCCCACCGCGTTTTCGGAAATGTGAAAGTCGTGCGAAAAAAATAACCGCACTTGGCGCGCGTGATCCGCGTGATTGGTGACCTCCATGCGGCGCACATACAAATTTTCGTGAAAGTCCACCGCGTCATTGCATACCAGGTTGAGCGCAAGATCAGGGTGCGCGAGCGCGACGCGCGTGACGAGTGTATCGTGTTCGTAATCGAGCTGGCGCGACCAATGCGCGTCTGTGATCCAGCGAAAATTGTTTTCGACCCAGACGCCAAAGCGAAAGGGTTCGCCGGTGGAATGATTTTCTTTGCCCACGTGTGGATAATACAAGTCACGCAGTTGGTACGTGCGATCAAAGTTCAGCAACAGCGTGCCGTTGCCGAGAGGCAGATCACGAGGCATGCCTAGTCTCCTTTGAGATATTCGCGAATCGCAATTGCCGCGCTCGCGCCTTCGCCAACCGCGCTGGCAACTTGCTTGGTCGAACCCGCGCGCACATCGCCCGCCGCAAAAATTCCCGGGACGCTCGTCTCCATTGCGTGCGGCATACTCGTGGCGTAACCAGGGTGATGGATCACGTCATGTCCGGTTTTGATATAGCCCCACGCATCGAGGGCGACAGAATTTTTGACGATCTGTGAATTGGGCAGTTGTCCGATGAACACAAATACAGCGGCAGGGTGCAATTCCTCGGTTGTGTTCGTCTGAAGATTTTTCGTCACGACGGTTTTTAATTTTCCCTCACCGCGTAATTCGGCGATGGCGGTGTTGAATTTTAATTGCACGCGCGATTGCGTTTCCGCAATCTTGTCTTGCGCGACCTGGCTTGCGGTGAGTTTGTCGTTGCGCACCAACAAGGTCACGTGCTGGGCAAATTTTGTGAGGAACAAACCCTCTTCGACTGCGCTATTGCCGCCGCCGACCACGACGAGTTCTTCCGCGCCTTTGTAAAACGGTCCATCGCACGTCGCGCAAAAATGCACGCCCGCGCCGATCAACTCGTCTTCGCCTGGCACATTCAATTTACGATAGTCCGCGCCGGTAGCCAGCAAGACCGCGCTCGCGTTATACCGACTGCCATCCGCCAAATGCACCACGCGATAGTCCTCGGCGATCTCGATCTGGGTCACTTGTTGCGCCTGCAAAATTTCCACGCCGAATTTGCGCGCTTGCGTCACGAGCCGTTCGGCAAATTCTGCGCCGCTCACGCCTTCGGGAAAGCCGGGAAAATTTTCCAGCGCCTCGGTGGTGCCGGCTTGTCCGCCGAGTCCGCTCTTTTCGATGATGAGTGTGTCAATGCCTTCGCGCGCGGTATAGATCGCGGCGGTCAAGCCGCACGGTCCGCCGCCGATGATGATGAGATCGTAGAATTCACATTGCGCCTTGGTTTTCAATCCCAGTTTCTGCGCAAGGTCGGCGTTCGTTGGCTCGACGAGAAACGAGCCGTCGGCAAACACAATCGTCGGAATGATGCGCTTGCCATTATTTTTGCGCTCGACAAATGCGCGCGCCGCGTCATCTTTTTCAATGTCGATCCATTCAAAGTGAACCATTTGCTCGCCGAGAAATTTTTTCGCGCGTTTGCAATCGGGACACCAGGTTGCGCCATACACGGTAATTTGCGGGTGAGACATTTATACCTTGCCTTGCGGTGGCAACGCTGAAACGCGCCGCGTTTCATATTGCACCGCGCGATGCGACGACCGTACTTCAATCGCCGCGATCAGTACGCCGCCGAATAACGCAAGCGTCGCCAACAGAAATTCGATCAAGACGGCTGTGGCTAACGCGGCTGAATCGAAAAATGCGGCAAGCGCAATGATGAACATATTAGCGATGAATAACAGAATCGCGCCATAGACGACAAAAATTGAATTGTGCAACGCCGTGTGCCGCGTGAGCAGGTCAGGTGTTTGGCGATCAATTTCGTTCAAGCGTTCGGCTTGAAGCGCGCCGGCGGGCGTCGCCGCAAATACCAGGTCGAGGCGTTCGCGCGTCATGACGCGCAAGCGATCGTTGACCGCGGCGTAACGGGTCAGCAAGCCGCTCAAGATCAGCGAGCAACTGGTGATCATCACCACCGGCGCAACGATCAATTGAATAATGTTTGTCGTCAGTTGAACCGTCATGGCTACTCCGGTTATGGTTGGCTGATCTCGACGGTAGTTTTCACACCACTGCGATCGTTCAGCATATCCACGGTGAAATCGCCAAGTTTGATCCGGCGTGTAATAAAGCGTTCGAGCAAGCCGGGCCAAAGTTTTTCAAACTGGGCGAGACTCTTGACGCCGAGATCGAAATAACGCCGATTGGCGTTGACCGTGCCAAAGGCGACCATGTTGCCCAGCACGATGCGCTGATTTACAGCGTCCGCCGGAAAATCAATGTGGTTCGTGCCGCCGGTCACCGACGATAAAATCGAAATACCGTTCGTGCCAAGAATTTCCAAGGTCTTTATCGCAACCGCGCTTACCCCCGTCGCTTCAAAGATCACATCAATGCGTCCTAGTTTTTTCGGCAGATCATCTGCGGCAACTTCTTGCGACGAAAAATATCGCGCGCCTGCCGCTTCCGCGATTTGCGAATTGAGTGTGCCGCGCAATGAGCGCGCGACGACGGCGACCGTCATGCCACGCGCGCGCAACGCGAGCGCGGCAAGCAAGCCGACGGTGCCTGCGCCAAACACAACGGCAGTTTGCGGCTCCCAGACCAAGCGTTCCTGAATTTTGTACGCTTGCCACAATCCTTTTTCGACAATCGTCAGTGGTTCAAGCAACACCGCAACCTCGGCGAGTTCCGCCGGAATGCGCACAAGATATTCCGGGACTTCGAGATAATATTCCGCGAGATACCCGTGCTGGGATTTAATTCCGCGCTCGGTATAGTTGCCTTTGATGCACATGTCCGATTCGCCATGCGCGCAGTTGGGGCAATCGTCCGGTCGGCGCACCGTTGCCACCACCCAATCGCCGGGCGCGACCGCGCGCACATTCGCGCCGACTTGTTCCACGCGACCCAGGTTCTCGTGACCCAGGACAAGATAATCGCAACTGTCGGGCGCGGTGCCATATAGACCTTGATTGATCTCGGCGTCGGTGCCGCACAAGCCGCACCGCACGACGCGGACGAGCACGCCATGCTCGTGCAAGGTAGGCGTGGGCATATCAATCACGCGCGCCGAATTTTTGACGCGCGGGGTGACGGCAATTGCTTGCATATTTCCTCCGCTGAAAATTTATCTTGGTGCGATTTCCAATTCGGCGTACAAACTCGTAAAATCAAATCGCTCGTTCATAATTTCTTCCAAGCGCGCGATCTTGCGCGGTTCGCGTAACCGTAATCTGCCAAAATAGGGTTGAATGATTTCGACGACGCTCAACGTATCTTGCTTGGCGAGAATCAGCGGCACGCCCAATTCTTCGGCGCGGCCCTGGATGATCGGGCTGGGATCGAGATTGCCGGTCAGCACCAGGCATCGCGTGGACGTTTCGAGCGCGGCGAGTTGAATGTCGGCGCGGTCGCCGCCGGTGATCACGGCTTTGTTCGGCTTGCCGCGAAAATACGAGAGCGCGCTATCCACGCTCATCGCGCCGACCATCAAGTTTTCTACCAACGCCTCGCCGCGTTCCCGCGAATTGAGAATCGTCGCGCCGAGCAATTCTGCAATTTCATTCACGCTGATCGAAAACAAGAGCGGCTCTTGGCGCAAGGTCGCCAAGACGCGCACGCCGCGCGTGCGCAAAAATGGCGTGAGCGTTTGTTCGGCGAAATGCACGCGCTCACGCGGCACTTCGTTCAACACCGCGCCGATCATGCGTTTGCCAAATTGCGCTTGCACAGACAGCACATCATCCACGGCCAGGTTTGTTTCGTAACGGATCGCGGCGATCACGCGCGCATCCAAGCGCTCCACTAGTTTTTGCGGCGGCAGATCGATCAGCAATCCTTCGCTCAACAGCATTGCGCCTTCGACGATCACCACATCCTTGTCGCGCGAAATCTCCGCGAACGCATCGTCAATGCGCGCGGCGTAATCGCGCAGGTTTCCGGCGATGATTTGTTCCAGCGCGGTGGCGTCTAACGTGATCGGCGCGATCCGATCGATCGTTTCACTCAAGCCGAGCGCGGCGCGCATAAATGCGGCGTCTTCGTTGTGCGCGTGTCCCTGGATCGATTTGCCGAAAAAAGCCAGGGGTTTGAAATAGCCCACACGCAACCCATCGCGTTTCATGCGCGCGGCGATGCCATAACACAACGCAGTTCTGCCGCTAAAGGATTCCGTCGAAACGAGGTACAGTGTTTTCATAAGTTCTCCATGGGTTACTCGATCACCATACGCACATCCACGGCGACGCCGCCGCGCGCATGTACCACGAGCGGATTCACATCGAGTTCGACGATTTCGGGAAACTCGACGACGAACTGGGAGACGCGCAAGAGCATCTCGCGCACCGCGTCCAGATCGGCGGGGGCATCGCCGCGCACACCGCGCAGTAATGCCGCGCCGCGAATCTCGCGCATCATGTCGTCGGCATCGCGCGTGGTGATCGGCGCAATCCGAAACGTCACATCTTTGAGTACTTGAACGTAAATGCCGCCGAGGCCAAATGCGAGCAGGGGCCCGAATTGCGGATCGCGGCTCATGCCGATAATCACTTCTTTGCCGGGCGCGATCTGTTGTTGCACCGTCACACCCAGGATTTGCGCGTCGGGCATAAAGTGTTGGGCGCGGTACATGATCAAATCGAATGCGTCGCGCGCATCCGCATCATTTGTGATGCCAACCTTGACACCGCCAATATCTGACTTGTGCAAAATATCCGGCGAGGCAATTTTCATTACGACGGGATAACCGATGCGGCGCGCAGTGGTGATCGCTTCGTCGGCATTCGCGGCGAGCGCGGTTTGCGGCAGAGGCAAACCGATGGCTTGAGCGATGGCGCGCGCTTCGCTTTCGACGAATGCGGTGCGGCGATCCGCGCGCACCTGCGCAATCGTTTCCTGGATCGTGGTGCGCTCAAACTCAAAATGCGGCGGTGTTTCCGGCGCGCGCTCCAGCCATTGCCGATATTCCCACATTGCGCGCAACGCATCCACGGCGCGTTCAGGAAATGTATAATTGGGGACGCCCTGTTCGATCAACAGCTTGACGCCTTGGCGCGAACGCGCTTCGCCCATGAAACACGCGGCGACGGTTTTGGCGTTGGCTTGATGCGCAACCTTGGCGATCACGCGCGCGCTATCTTCGACGCGCGTCAACTCTTGCGGGATCAAGATCGCGAGCGCGCCATCTACGTTTGGATCGGCGAGCGCGTGCCGCAACGCGATCTCGTAGCGATCTTCAAATGCATCGCCGCGCACATCAATTGGATTGAGCGCGCTCGCAATCTCGGGAATGTCGCGATGCAATGCGGCGACGGTGTCGGGCGCGAGCCGCGCCATTTGCATCCCCGCGCGCTCGACCGCATCGGTTGCCATGACGCCCATGCCGCCTGCGTTCGTTACAACGACAAGCCGATTGCCGCGCAGGATCGGTTGATATGCAAACGCAATGGAATAATCGAACAAGGCTTCGATAGAGTTGGCGCGAATGACGCCGCACTGTTTGAACGCGGCGTCGTATGCGTGTTCCGAGCCAGCCAGCGACCCGGTATGCGATGAAATCGCGCGCGTCCCAGCTTCGGTCACGCCGCTCTTGATTGCAATGATCGGCGTGTGTTTGTCGCGCCCCGCGCGGTGCGCGCGCATCATAAATTCCGCACCGTCGCGAATGTCTTCGAGGTATGCCAGGATCACATTCGATTCGGGATCATCGCCCCAGGCTTGAATAAAATCGTTTTCGTTGCAATCGGCTTTATTGCCAATGCTGACGAAACGCGAAAAGCCGATGCCTTGGCCCGCCGCCCAATCCAGCACGGCTTGCGCGAGCGCGCCGCTTTGCGTCATAAACGCGATACTGCCGCGCTTGGGCATTCCTGCCGTGAACGAGGTGTTGAGCGGAATCACCGTGTCAATGATGCCGATGCAATTCGGTCCGATCATCCGCATTGCGTACTGTTTGGCGATGGCGGTGAGCGCGCGTTCGCGTTTCATGCCTTCGCCGCCGATTTCCTTAAAGCCAGCGGTGATGACGATGACGCCGCGCACGCCTTGGCGTCCGCATTCGTCCATCACGCGCGCCACGTGCGGTGCCGGCACGATGATGATCGCCAGATCGATTGCATCCGGCACATCCAGGATTGAAGCAAACACGGGGCGATCGAAAATTTTTCCGCCGCGCGGGTTGATCGGATAGACGCGGCCGGTAAAACCATGCCGCGTGATATTATCCATCACGGCGTAACCCAGTTTGGCGGGATCGTTCGTCGCGCCGATCACGGCGACGGCTTGCGGCGCAAAAAACGCGCGCTGAAAATTATCCATTGCGCGCGATTATACATCAAACGAACGGTCTTTGGTAGCGACGTGCGGCGCCATGTTCCGCGGTGTCTTTGCGCGAACGCGCGGACTGTGTTATATTTTCGCCACGATGAAAACGGCTAGCCATACGATTATCCTGCGCCGCGATTGGTTTGTCGGCGGCATCCTCGGCGTGCTTGCGTTCGCGCTTTACCTCCGCACGCTCGCGCCGTCGGTTGCATTTCTCTTTGACGACACATTAGAATACCAATATGTGATTCCGCGTTTGGGGATTATTCATCCTACCGGGTATCCCTTGTTCACCTTGTTTGGCAAACTCTTTACGCTCCTGGTGCCGCTGAACGATCCCGCATTTCGTTTGAACTTGCTGTCGGCGTTGATGGGCGCGCTCGCGGTAGCGTTGCTGTACCTCGTCGTGCGTCAATTAACCACGCAACGCCTCGCGGCGATCGTTGCCGCGTTGCTCTTTGCTGTGAGTCAGACGTTTTGGGCGCAAGCGGTGATCGCCGAATCGTACACAACGCAAATGGTGATCGTGTTAGCGTTGCTCTACCAAACGCTGGCTTGGCGCGCGACGTTTGAGCGCGGCGATGGGAACGGCGCGCGGCGGCGTTTCGACGCGCTGGCGTTTACGATGGGACTGGGTTTGACGCATCACCGCTTGATCCTGTTGCTCTATCCGGCGATTGCGCTTTACGTGTTGCTGTATCAGCGCGACATTCTGCGCGATTGGAAAACGCTCGCGCGCGCCGCAGTGCTTTTCATCGCTCCACTTTCGCTGTATCTGTATCTGCCGTTGCGCGGTGCAGTGGGTTCTGCCGATGGCACATACGAAAATACACTCGGTGGATTGATCGCGTGGGTTACGGGGCAACAGTACACTGTCTTTCTCACATCGAATCCGTTTGCGGTGCAACACGACGCGGCTTTTTATTGGACGTTGTTTAACGCGCAACTCTCGCTGGCGGGACTCGCGCTTGCGCTGATGGGTGTTCTCGCGCTATTGCGCCGTCTACGTGAATGGACCTTGCTCATTGTCGCGCTCAGCGCCGAAGCTGGGTTTGCGTTCAACTATAACACCGCGAACGTCCAGGTGCATTTCCTGACCACGTTTTTACTGCTCACCGTGTTTGGCGGCGTGGCAATAGACGCACTGCTGAATATCTTTGCACATCCCGAATCGCGCATTTCGGCGCGCGTCCGTTATTCTGCATACTTGATTCTTTCGATTTTGTTGCTCACCCTCCCATTGAACCTGGGCTTGGCAAATTTCGCCGCGAACGATTTATCGCAAAAATGGGACGTTCATGATTATGGTCTTGATCTGCTCACTCAGCCGCTGGAAAATAATGCGACGATTATTGGGCTTGGCGGTGAGATGACGCTGATTCGATATTTTCAAGAGAACCAAAATTTGCGCCCCGATGTGAACACAATTATTGCGGACACAGAGCAAGAACGCCTTGCCGCGATTGAACGCGCGCTAAAACAAAATCGCGTGGTGTATCTGACGCGCCCGCTCAAAGGCGCACCGGAACAATACGCGCTGTCGTCGGTTGGCGCTCTGATTCGCGTGAATCCGGCTCCGGTTATGGTGTCGCCGGCGCTGGTAAAAAATTTGGACGCAGATTTCGGCGCGGCGAAATTACTTGGCTATACGCTGGATACAACGCGGCTAAATCCGATCCCAGGTTTGTGGCATATCGAAAATGGCAAACTGGTGCGGGTGACGTTGCAATGGCAAGCCCAAGAAAAATTCGATACCGATGCGCTGGTGTCGGTAAAAATTCTACGCAGTGATGGGCGCGTGTTTGGACAGAGCGATCATCGGCCCGTGTTGGATGCGTATCCGACGACGGCATGGCGCGTAGGTGAAATCATCGCGGACACATTCGACGTGCCCGTGTTTCTCGGCGTGACACCGGGCGATTACACGGTGCGCGTTACGTTGTATGATGCGCAAAATGGAAATGTGATTGGACAGCACGATTTGGCAAAGATCATGCTTGCGCCGGATCTCGTTGCGCCGCGCGCGAGTGCCTGGAATATGGCGACGCTGATTCATGCAGATTTCAACGCACTGTCGCTCGTTGGTTATTCGTTTGATACGGCCGAGCCCCTGCGTCCGGGTGATGCGTTGCCGTTGACCTTGCTGTGGCATGGCGGCGCGCAAAGACTGCCTGACAGTTTGCTGGTGCGGATGTGGCTGGAAGATGCTTTGGGCAATCAAGTGGCTAGCCGCGATACGCCGTTAAGCGTTGGCTATCCGCCGTTCATGTGGCAGACTGCCCTCTATGTCCGCGATTTTCCGTTGTTGCGCGTCCCGGCAAATCTCGCCGATGGCACCTATCGCGTAAGGTTTGCCGTGTCGCGCAATAATCAATTACGGGGCTCGGCGCTTTTGCCCTTCCAGCCCACCATCGTCAACCTGGGACACGTCGCGATCAAAAATCGCGCGCGGGTCATGGTTGAACCGAAAATTCAAAATGCCCTGCCCGTCGTATTCGATCAGAAAATAAAATTGCTGGGTTATGATCTCGCTTTCGATCCAAACCGATCGCCGGCAAACCTGACGCTGTATTGGCAAGCGCTCGCGCCGATGGATACACCCTATACGGTGTTTGTGCATTTGCTCAACGCGCAAAACCAGGTTGTTGCTTCGGCTGATGCGAGCCCGGGTAACGGCGCGTTGCCGACGACGGGCTGGATTGCGGAAGAGTATATCGTGGACGCGCATGCGCTTGCCCTGACGGATGTCCCCGCAGGCGCGATGCGGATCGAAATTGGGATTTATGACGCGGCAACTGGCGCGCGCTTGAAAACCAGTGACGGGCAGGATCATGTGATTGTAACAACGGCGACAGTACCCTAATGAAATTGCGATTTGCATTTCCGGCAATCCTGCTCGCGTTTGTCGCGCTGGCGGTCGCGTATAGCATGATCGTTCCGCTCGGCGAAGCACCCGACGAAGTGTCGCATTGGGCGTATGTGCAATATCTCATCGAGCATCGCCAACTGCCTCCGGCGGAAGATGCTGTGTCGGGCGAAGCGCATCAACCACCGCTCTATTACTCCCTCGGCGCGCTGGCAACGTTTTGGATCCCCGATCAAAAATTCGAGGTGATTGCCAACCCAGATTGGCAACTCAATTCGCCGCAAGCAAATAATCTTTTACTGCATCCGCGTTCGGAAGGATTTCCGTACCGCGGCGGCACGTTGGCCTGGCATCTGGTGCGTTTGCTCTCGGTCGCGCTGGGCGCGGTGACGGTTTGGGCAACCTTTCAAATTGCGAGACAGGTTTTTCCGGGCAACCCGCTGTTGCATTTGACGGCAACGGCGTTTGTGGCGTTTCTGCCTGAATTTATATTCGTGAGTTCTGCGGCAAACAATGACAACCTGGTCATTGCGCTCTCGTCACTTGCGGTGCTGGTTTACTTGCGCACGTCGCCGGATGCGCCCATGCGCCGATTTGTGTTATTAGGCGCGTTGCTGGGATTCGGGGCGTTAGCGAAAATCTCTTCGTTTGTTTTGTGGGGCGCGCTTGGTAGTGCCATGTTGTTGCGGCGCGATGGCGGCGCGTTACGCCAACGTCTGGCGCGGATCATCGCGACCTTTGCAATTTCTTCTGCCATCATTTCTCCCTGGGTCATTTATAATTGGATAACCTTCGGCGATCCGATCAATATGACGCGCTGGCTCAGCACAGTACCGCGCACCACGTCGATGGGATTGAACGATTGGATGATGTACTGGGTGCGCATGGATCAATCGTTCTGGGGCAAGTTTGGCGGCGCATCCAGTCTTGAAATGCCGTTGGTGACGTATGTGGTTCTCACTGGACTGTTGCTCCTTGCCGCTCTTGGCGCATTGCAATTGTTGCGGGATTGGCGCGCAGGCAAACTGCCCAGTGTAACGAGCCAAGGTTTGATTTTTTTCGCGCTGTACTGGTTTTTGCTTGAGGCGGGACACATTCGGTCGGTTTTCGCGCTGGTGGGCATGGACCAGGCGCGCCAGATTTTTGCTGGGCTACCTGCGTTCGGTACGCTTATGGCATTTGGAATTTTGCGTTTATTTTCTAATCAGCGCATACCTGCGTTAATCATATCGTGCGGCATGGGCTTGGTCGCGTTGGCAAATGGATTTTATCTCGCCAATCTCTATGCGCCGAATTATGCTGTTGCGAGTCAAATGATTGCGCCGCCGCTGGATTTTGGCAAGCAGATTCGGATGTTGGATTATCAAGTGGGCACGTTGCGCATTGTGCCTGGCGAAACGGTTGGCATTCAGGTTACCTGGCAAGCGCAAAATAACGTGTCTGAAAATTATTGGCTGTTGCTCCAACTTGTCAGCGGGAATACAGTGTTCGCAAATGCGAATGGCGTGCCAAGCGGCGGGCGCACCACGACCGATTGGTGGCAAACTGGTCAGATATTTTCATCGCGCCATACCTTGATCGTACCAAATGATCTAGCGCCTGGCGTCTATACGCTTCAACTGGGTTTGCATCCGTACGGCAAATGGGAGTGGTTGCCCGTGCGCGGACGCGATATGTTGCCTCTGGCGACGATTGACGTGACCCAGCCTTAGGTTACCGAGCCAATGAATGTATTTGTCGAATTTGCGATCACGGTGCTGGTTGCGCTTGGCGTTGGCGGGTTGGCGCGGGTGATCGCGCCGCGTTTCCGCGTGACTTGGCCGCTTGCGCCGCGCACTGCGGATCACTTGTTTGTTTTGCTTGCCCTGGGATACATCCTCACGTTTGGCACCCTTTCGCTTTTGCGTCATGCGTCATTTCATAGCGGCGGTTACGACCTGGGTGTCTTTGATCAAACCATTTGGAATTCACTCCAGGGTCGTTTGTTTGAACGCTCCATCACAATTGATGCGCGCGTCTCGCTCGCGGAACACTTTTCGCCGATTCTGCTCGCGTTGGTTCCGCTCTATGCTATCTGGAGCGACGCGCAAACGCTCTTGATTTTGCAAACCGTGATGCTGGCGCTGTCTGCGCTACCCTTGTATTGGTTTGCCCGCCAAAAACTGGGGGCGTGGCTGGCATTAGTAGTTGCCGCCGCGTATTTTCTGTCGCCGGCATTGCAATCGGTGAATCTATTTGAATTTCACGAAGTCGCACTGACCGCGCTGTTGTTGAATTTTGCGCTCTATTTCCTCTTACGTCATCGTACCGTGCCATTCCTCATTTGCCTGGGCCTTGCGCTAACCACCAAAGAAGAAGTCGCGTTCATTGTCGCCGCTTTCGGGTTCTATGTTTTTTTTGTGGATCGAAAACGCGGACTAGGGGCAAGCTTGATTGCGCTTGGCGTGGCTTGGGCAGTGGCAACGCTGATCTGGATCATCCCTTCGTTCCGCGATCCGATTCATGGCACGAATTATCTGTATGCGAACCGTTATGCGTATCTCGGCATTAGTGTCACCGACATTGTGCATACAGCAATCACTCAACCCGGCTTGGTGCTTCAGCATTTACTCGTGCCTGCCAAGATCGAATTTGTGTTGCAACTCCTCGTCCCGCTCGTTTTTCTACCGCTTGGCGGCGCTGAAATTTTTGCGCTTGCGCTTCCAACCTTTGGCTATTTGCTCATCACGGATTTTCCGAGTAACTATTCCATTCGCTTTCAATATACCGCGCCGTTGTTACCGTTTATATTTTTTGCCGCCGTTGTTGGCATCGCGCGTCTTTTGCAATCGCCGCGCTGGAAACAACCTGTCCGAACACGCCAGTTTATTTTCGGCGCAGTGGTTGGCGCGGCGTGCGTGGTGAATTATCTGTTCCAGTCGCCGGGTCCGCTAGGCGGCTATTTCGATCCAACGCAATATGCGATCACCGCGCACACTCAGCTGGGTCACCAACTCATCGCCACCATTCCGGCGAATGCGTCCGTGATGGCGGATTCAAATCTTGCGCCACACGTGACCGACCGCCGCTATGCCTACCAACCATCGGTTGTGCCAGATTTGCGTTTGATTGATTACCTGTTGACGGATGCGCGGCTACCACCACGTGATGGCTCTGATCTGATCTGGCGTGATGTCTTGGCGTCGCCCTTTTATGAAACGGTTGTCGCGCAAGATGGTTACACGCTGAAAAAACGCGCGCCGGTCGCGTTTGCGCGCCCAACGCAAATTCAGTTTGACGAGCGCATTCGCTTGCTCGGCTATACAATTGAATCATCTGCGCCAGCGAAACCTGGGACGGTCGCGCAAATCATTTTGACGTGGCGCGCGGATCAAATGATCCGTGAGCGGTATGTGGCGTTTATCCATCTTGTTGATGCGAATGATGGCATCGTTGCGCAAGCCGATCAGGAACCGGCGAATGGTTGGTTACGCACCGACCGTTGGAATATCGGCGATGTGACGCCCGATCGTTTCGCGCTCGAACTACCAGTAGCGTTAGCGCCGGGCGATTATCGGATTCAGACTGGTTTTTATCGCGTGGGCGATCAGCAAAACTTGGTCGCCCGTGATGCGCAAGGCAACCTGCTCGGCGTTGCGCCCGTGATCGGGACGTTATCGGTCAGGTAAAATTAAATTGCTTTTCACGCATCTTGGACGCGGCGGCGTTTGTGCAATTGTTCATTTGTCAATTGCTTGTGCTTGGGCTATAATTAAGCGGGTGAAAATCTAAAGATGAAATCCGCATGAAAAGCCAAGTCAACTGGATGCAAGCGCTTTCCCGCGTGTTCAATCGCTCCACGTGGAAATGGTTGTACATTGGATTGGGCGTTAAACGTTGGCTGGTTTTGCTCCTGCTCGGCGTCACGATCTTGGCGCTCGGCTCTGCGTATGTCCTCGTCACGATTTACCGCGAAACGCCCTTGCCTTTAATCTTTTATTATTTGACTTTGCAATTCATCGATCGCACCGTGCGTGGTGCGTTGTTTGGCGTTGTCGGTATTGGCATGGTCGTCATCGCCATCGTCAAACTGAGTGAATCGCTTGTGTCGGCATTTGCAAACGAAGACACGAACCTGGTTGAGGTCTTGTATCGCAAACGCTCGCGCCGCAAAGGTCCAAAAATTGTGGCGATTGGCGGCGGCACCGGGCTTTCGACGTTACTGCGTGGCTTGAAAGAGCATACCGATAAACTCACGGCGATTGTCACCGTTGCCGATGATGGCGGCAGTTCCGGTGTGTTGCGGCGCGAATTCGGCGTTTTGCCGCCCGGAGATTTGCGTCAGTGTATTGCCGCGCTCGCCGATTCCGAACCATTGATGACCGCGTTGTTTCAATATCGGTTTGGCGAAGGCACGGGTTTGGAAGGTCACTCGTTTGGCAATTTATTTATTGCGGCGATGGCAGGCGTGACGGGTAATTTCGAACGCGGCTTGCTCGAAGCGAGCCGCGTCTTGGCAGTGCGCGGACAAATTTTGCCAGCAACCTTACACAACGTGACGCTCTGCGCCGAAACGCGCGTCGCCGAGCCGCCCAGCTATGCGGTGGAGCGGATTGAAGGCGAATCCGCAATCACGCACCGCGGCCAAGTGATCGAGCGCGTGTATCTTGATCCCGAACATGCCCCAGCCTATCCCGGCGTGGTGCGCGCCATTCTCGACGCGGATTTAATCATCGCGGGTCCGGGCAGTTTGTACACGAGCGTGATCCCCAATGTCCTCGTTGACGATGTGCGGCGCGCGCTTCAAGTGGCGCAAGCGCCCAAGCTGTACATCTGTAACGTTGCCACGCAACCCGGCGAAACGGATGGTTTCGCGGTTGAGGATCACCTGACCACGTTAGCGCAGTATGCCGGCGCAGGAATTTTCACGCATGTCTTGGCGAACAATAATTTTCCCTTTAATTTTCCAACGGATTCGGCGAGCAAGATGGTGCATTCGCGCGATTCCTCTGCCGCGAGTGTGATTCTGGTGGACATTGTGGACGAGGCAAAACCCTGGCGGCATGATCCAACCAAGTTAGCCAAAGAAATTTTGCGGTTTTACGAACAGCACAAACAAACACAAAATCCCAATTAAGGAGAAAAAGCTCATGGTTACACGAATTGGTATCAACGGGTTCGGGCGCATCGGTCGCCAAGTGCTGAAAGCGATTCGGGATAATTATCCCAACACCTTGGAAGTGGTCGCGTTCAACGACATTGGCGATCTGCCGACGATGGCGCATCTATTAAAGTACGATTCGAACTATGGCCGCTTTAACGGCACGGTGCAAGCGGCGGAAGACGGTTTGCACATTGATGGCAAACTGGTCAAGGCGTTCAAAGAAACCGATCCGTCGAAAATTCCGTGGGGCGATCTCGGCGTGGATATCGTGATCGAATCCACCGGCTTGTTCACAATCAAAAAAGATGGCGTGAACAAAAAAGGCAAAACGGTTCTCGGCGCGGAAAACCACATCACCAAAGGCGGCGCCAAAAAAGTGATCATCTCTGCGCCTGCTGAAGGCGAAGACTTGACCATCGTCATGGGCGTCAACGACGACAAGTACGATCCCAAAGTGCATCATGTTCTCTCGAACGCCTCCTGCACGACGAACTGCCTCGCGCCCGCCGCCAAAGTGGTCAACGATAAATTCAAAATCGTGCGCGGCTTGATGACGACGATTCACGCGTACACGAACGATCAGAAAATTTTAGATCTGCCGCACAGCGATCTGCGCCGCGCGCGCGCCGCCGCGCTGAGCATCATCCCGACGACGACTGGCGCGGCCAAAGCCGTCTCGCTCGTCATCCCGGAACTCAAAGGCAAATTCGACGGCTATGCGCTCCGCGTGCCAACCTCGACGGTTTCCGTGGTGGACTTTACGGCGCAAGTGGAAATCCCGACGACGACCGAAGAACTGCGCCAAGCGTTCCGTGACGCGGCGAATGGCCCGATGAAAGGCATCCTCGCCGCGATTGATGAACCGCTTGTCAGCATTGATTTCAAGGGCGACCCGCATTCGTCGTCCGTGGACTTGCCCTTTACGATGGTCCTCGGCAAAGATAAGAACGATTTCCTCAAAGTTGTGACGTGGTATGACAACGAATGGGGTTATTCCGTTCGCACCGCCGATCTCGCCAACATGGTTGCGAGCAAATTGTAAACCCGTACCCCGTATCCAGTATTCAGTGTTCAGTCGGAATGATTGGACACTGAATACGAGATGCTGAATACTGAACACTGGGGTTTCTATGAACAAACAAACTGTGCGCGACATTGATCTCAAAGGCAAGCGCGTGTTGATGCGCGTGGATTTCAACGTCCCAATGAACCAGGGTGGGGTGACCGACGACAAACGGATCCGCGCATCCCTGCCCACGATCCAATATGTGCTTGAACAAGGCGCATCGCTGATTTTGATGAGCCACCTCGGACGCCCCAAGGGCGTGGGCTTTGAAGCCGATTTTAGTTTGAAACCGGCGTCCGAAGTGTTGAGCAAACTGCTCAACCAGCCGGTGCAGATGGCGCCGGATTGCATTGGCGCGCAAGTGACAGCGTTAGCGCAAGCGCTAAAGCCGGGCGATGTGATGTTGCTCGAAAACGTGCGCTTTCACAAAGAAGAAGAAAAAAACGATCCTGGGTTTGCCAAGGAACTCGCCGCGCTTGGCCAAGTCTATGTCAACGATGCGTTCGGTTCGGCGCACCGCGCGCATGCTAGCACCGCAGGCATAGCGAAATACCTGCCGGCCGTCTCTGGCTTTTTGATGGAACAAGAGTTGGAATATCTGGGACGGGCAACGCTGAACCCGGCACATCCATACATCGCGATCCTGGGCGGCGCCAAAATCAGCGACAAGATTGCCGTTATCGAAAACCTGTTGACGAAATGTGATCGCCTCATCATCGGCGGGGGCATGGCAAACACCTTTCTCGCGGCAAAGGGTTTTGCGATGCAAGACAGTCTCGTCGAAGCTGGGTCGGTGGAAACCGCGAAAAATATTTTGGCGAATGCAGGCGGCAAAGTATTGTTGCCGGTGGACGCGGTGATCGGTGACAAGTTCGACGCCGAAGCGAACACCCAGGTTGTGGATGTAGACAAGCTTCCGGCGGGTTGGCGCATGTTAGACATTGGACCCAAATCCATCGCCGCGTTCAGCGACGCGCTCAAAGGCGCAAAACTCGTCGTGTGGAATGGCCCCATGGGCGTATTCGAAATGCCCAAGTTCGCCGAAGGTACCTTTGCGATTGCAAAATTGCTCGCTACGTCCGGCGCGACGACCGTGATCGGCGGCGGCGATAGCGCCAGCGCGGTGAAAAAAGCCGGCGTTGCAAAACAAATGACGCACGTCTCAACTGGCGGCGGCGCGTCGCTCGAATTTCTCGAAGGCAAGGTGCTTCCCGGTGTCGCGGCGTTGAACGACAAGTAAAAAGTCCCTAGTCAGATTTCGAAAATCAAAAGACCTGTCGGGTTGATGAAACTGGGCAGGTCTTTTGCTTGTCCGCGCGCGGGCGTGGTATAATGGCGGCAGTGGGATCGGCACGAGTGACAACTATTCTGATCTGAATCTTCATGGGATACCCAGATGAATCGCAAGCGCGTCTATATCGCATACACCGGTGGCACGATCGGCATGACCAAAAACACGCGGGGTGAGTACGCGCCCGCGCCAGGTTATTTGCAAACACGGTTGAACGAAATGCCGGAATTTGCGGATCCGCGTTTGCCCGAAATTACAATTCATGAATACGCGCCCTTGCTGGATTCGGCAAATATGACTCCGGAAACTTGGCGCGTTATCGCGCGCGATCTTCAAGCGCACTATGCCGATTACGATGGGTTGATCGTTTTGCACGGCACCGATACGATGGCTTACACGGCGTCCGCGCTGGCGTTCATGTTGCGCGGTCGCAAAACAATCATCGTCACCGGTTCCCAGGTTCCGTTGTGCGAATTGCGCAATGATGCGCGCGAAAACTTGCTGACCAGTTTGATCATCACGTCACAGTACGCGATTCCCGAAGTATGCTTGTTTTTCGGCACGCGCTTACTGCGCGGCTGTCGTACCGTGAAAACGAGCGTTGGCGGATTTGACGCGTTTGATTCACCAAACTTTCCGTCGCTCGGCGTGGTCGGCGTGGATATTCGTTTGCGCTGGGATTTGATTTTGCCGCCGCCCGTGGAAGAAGAACTGATCGTGCATGAATTTACCGAGCCCAAAGTTGCCGCTCTGCGTTTGTTTCCCGGGATTTCGCCGGACGTGCTCGCCAACATTCTGCGTCCGCCATTGCAAGGGCTGGTGATCGAGGCGTATGGTTCAGGGAATGGTCCGATGACCACGCCGGGTTTTCGCGACGTGTTGCACGAAGCCACCGCGCGCGGCGTGGTCATCATGGCGACGACGCAATGCTGGCACGGCGCGGTTACGCTGGGCGCATATGAAGCGAGTCTCGCCACGGCGGGTGTCACGACCGGGTTGGACTTGACGACCGAGGCTACGTTGACCAAGTTGGTTTATCTATTCAGTCGTGGTTATGCGCCGGATGTGGTGCGGCAAAAGATGGTGGAAAATTTGCGCGGCGAGTTGAGCGCAAGCTCGGCGCGGCGCAAAGCGGCGGCTGTACAAAATCACCCGTGAGCGTTGGTGGCTCACGGGTGGCGCAATGCCTCATTCGTTCTACACTCTACGAATCCAGGTTCAACTCAAACCGCGCTCGTCATGCCTCATTCAGATCTTGGGCTTGTTGACTGGTCATCCCCTCAATCACCGGGCGATCAATTTGTTCCAGCAAGCGTTCTTTGCCATTGGGATCGAGCAGATGTCCGGACTTTTCAGCTTTCGTTTGCAGATAAAATTGATTGTAAGGATTGGGTGGCATGATGAGTGGGATGCGGTTGGTCACTTGGACGCCATACTTGGTCAAGCCATCAATTTTGCGCGGATTGTTTGTCATCAACTGAATGGATTTTACCTTGAGCGAATCCAGCATGTGTGCGGCGATGCCATAATCGCGTTCGTCATCGCGAAAACCGAGTGCGTGATTGGCTTCAACCGTGTCATAGCCATAATCTTGTAACCCATAGGCGCGAATTTTGTTGAGAAAACCGATGCCGCGTCCTTCTTGTCGCAGATAGAGCAGGATGCCATTCTCCATTTTGCCAATCGCCGTCAACGCGGCTTCGAGTTGATCCCGGCAATCGCACCGCAACGAGCCGATGGCGTCGCCGGTTAAACATTCCGAGTGCAGACGCACGGGCACATTTTCGGCGTTGGTCACGTCACCGCGCACAAAGGCGGCGTGTTCTTTGCTGTCGCGGTTGTTCCAAAAGGCAATGACGTGGAACAAACCAAAACGGGAAGGGAGTTCCGCAATGGCCGCAATCCGCACGCAGACCAGGTCGTCCCCATAACCGTCGCAATCGTGATAACGATTTTCGTCCAGCAATTCCTTGATTTGTAAATGGGTTAGAGACATTGCCATTTCCTTTTCAGCCAGATTTGATCGTCCTCGCGCTACATCAATCTACTTGAGTGAATTCTGCAATCCCTGAACCAGTTGCTGTTTTTCTTGCGCATTCAGGATCGCTTCAGCGTGCATGAGGGTGTACACATTCGGCGGCATTGCGCCGCTGTTGATTGCGTCTGCCAGGTCGCGCGCATTGCGGTTTCGCCCCGCGCTCCATTCTGAAAAATTCAAATGACTGCGTCCACGAATGGTGTCAAAGACGGCCAACCAAGAACTCAACGGCAATTTGTCATACAGCGGCCACACGGTTTCGTTGCTGTGGCAATCGTAACACGCGCGCTGGGCGAGTGCTTTGGTCTGTGGACTGTCCCAGGTGGGTTCTTGCTTCACCGGTGGATTGATTTCTAAAACGAGTGCAACCAGTGTCACCAACACGATCAAGCCAATCATGCCGCCCAAACTCCATACCATCCAACGCGGAATTTTCAACATATCCTTCTCCCCAGTCCAGTGTGTTGTGTTACTGCCGCTCGATGTCGGCTAACCACGCGTACATCATAGCACGAAATCGCGCGCACGCGAAATTTTGCTGTGCCGTTTCGCAGAGTTTCGATGTGCAATGTAATCGAAAACAGCGTTCATTTTTTCGGGGCGCACCCTTGCTCTGGTTAAATAGTGCGCTAGGACTGATAGCGTGTCGCAACTCGCTGTCGTTTGATCGCCCTGTGGAATGTGCATATAATCCGCCGCACTTGACACGTGAGCAAGGTGCTTGCTTGCGCGTATTAGGTGAAGGTAGTTGAGGATGCAAACCAATTGGGCTGTTTTGCCAACGCAAAGTGATCGGCTTGTTCCGGCGTTGCCCGTCGAGCGACGCTTGACCAAAGCTTTCATCATTCTCAATCCCATTGCGGGGCAAGGGAATGCGGCGCGTTTGTGGCAAGCTCTTGAACCTGGGTTGCACGCGGGCGGACTGGCGTTTGATCTGGCGCGCACAACCCGCCCGCATGAAGCGGCGACTTGGGCTGAGCACGCCGTGCAGAGCGGTTATGCCATGGTGTTGGCGGTGGGCGGTGATGGCACCATCAATGAAATTGTGAATGGGATGATGCGCGCGGCAAATGCTGTGTCGGCTTGCACGCTCGGTGTAATCCCCCTGGGTTCAGGCAACGATTTCATCAAAACCCTCAAGCTGGGTCACGATTGGCGCGTGAGTGTGCAACACATTCTTGCTGGCGCAACTCGCTGGGTGGACGTGGGTCAAGCCGTGTGCGATCAACCGGCACCTGGTTTCACTCGCGAATTTTATTTTGTGAACAGTCTGAACCTGGGCTTTGGCGCGCACGCCGCGTTGCACGCGCACGACTTTACCTTTCTCACCGGCTTGCCCATGTATCTCGCCGCGGTGTTCAAAACCCTTGTGCGCTATAGCGTGCCGCGCGTCCAAGTTGACCTGGATGGGCGGCATCTCACGCAAACCAGCACAATGATCTCGGTGTCGAACGGGCGGTGGATTGGCGGCGGTTTTATGATTGCGCCGGAAGCCTGCAACGATGATGGTTTATTCGACGTGATTATTGGTGACGGCTTGAATCGGCGGGGCATTTTGTCACTCTTGCCCAAGGTGATGCGCGGCACACACCTCACCGATCCGCGCGTCAAATTTTCGCGCGCCGCGCACATTGTCATTGAATCACCCGATGCGCTCGTGATCGAAGCCGATGGTGAAATTCCATTCCTCAACGCGCACCGGGTCGAGATTCAAGTTCTCCCGAAACGCTTGCGTGTGATTGTATAACTCGCCTCCCGCTTGCCCGCGCAAGCGGGAGTTTATTATTTCACTTCTTGCAAATCCTTTATGCTATTCGTTCGATCATTTGTTACAATCAACAGGGTTCCGACACTCAATCTACCCAAAGGTTTTTTCGCTATGGATTCGCAACAATTCCGATCGGTGATGCGCCGCTTTGCGACTGGCGTCACGGTGTTGACTGCGCGCGACGGTGAACACATTCACGGCATGACCGCCAATTCATTTACGTCGGTTTCACTCCAGCCAACCCTTGCGCTCGTGTGTATTCTGAAAGGGAGCACCACGCACGATTTTGTTGCGCGCGCGGGAAATTTTGCGATGAACATTCTCAGCGAACCACACATCCGCGTCGCGCAACGCTTTGCCCATCAAGTCACTGCGCCCGCCGATCCGTTCGCCGATATCCCGCACCACGCGGATGCGACGGGTGCGCCGATTTTGGATGATTGCATTGCGTATGTGGATTGCCGCGTGGTTGCCGCGCACGATGCGGGCGATCATACGATTTTTATCGGCGCAGTGCAAGCGGCTGGGTATGGCAACGCGCGCGATGAGCGTGAATTGCTCTGGGTCAATGGCGCATACACGGCGTTGTCAACTGAAGCATTCAAACCATCGAGGTAATCATGGTATTTGCACAATGGCTCAATCAAAACTCGTATGTCCTTGTCGCGTTCATTCTCTTCATTATCGCGCTTGCAGTGGTCGGCGGATTTTTTCGCCGCCGCCCGGTGGCGTGGGGCGCGTTGGGTCTCTTGGCGGTGGCGCTGGTGGCGGGCAATCTATTCTTGCGCGTCGGCGTCAGCGACATTGAAACGGCGGCGCAATTCGATCAACTGCTTGCCGCGCACCAGCCGGTTGTCCTCGAAGTCTATTCCAATTACTGACTGGCGTGCATGTCTGCCAAGCCCATCGTGGATGGACTAGCCCAACAGTATGCCAGTCGGTTGCAGATTGTGCGCGTAGATTTGCTGACGCCCGCGGGCCGCGAACTTGGCGCACGGTATGATTTTAGTTTCACACCGTACTTTGTCGCGTTCGATCCGCGCGGCCAAGTCGCGTGGTCGCAACGTGGTTCCGTGCCGACCTCGGCGCAACTCGATCAACTGATCGCCCACTGATGCAACGATGACAACCTCATGCGCGTCTTGATGATTTTTTTCGATGGCTGGGGCCTCGGCGCAAACGATCCGGGGCGCAACCCAGTCCTCGCCGCGCCGATGCCAACGTTGCGCGATCTGTTTGCGGGCAATTGGCCAACCAATGATCACGAACGGTTGGTCGCGCCACGGGCGACGCTTGTGCCAACGGACGCGACGCTCGGCGTCCCAGGTCTGCCGCAAAGCGCCACCGGGCAGACAACTATTTTTACCGGGGTGAATGCGGCGCGTGCCATTGGCGAACACCTGGGACCGTATCCCAACCCGGCGCTCCGCAAAATTCTCGCAGAGGACAATCTCTTTCAACGTCTCGTTGCCACTAATCGTCGCGCCGCATTTGCCAATGCCTATCCGCCCAATTTTTTTGATCGCCTGGCGCGCGGCAAAGCGCGACGTTCCGCCACGGCCTATGCGGCGCATGCGGGCGAGGTGCGTTATCGTACCATTGACGATTTACGCGCGGGTGAGGCGGTCAGCGCGTTTGTGACGAATGACTTGTGGATCGAGCATGGCGCGGATGTGCCGCGCATTACCGCCTCCGAAGCCGGCACGAACCTGGCTCGGCTTGCGCGCGTAAACGATTTTACCTTGTTTGAATATTTTTTGACCGATGCGGCGGGTCACAAAGGCAACCCCGAATTCACGCGCAAGGTGTTGGACGAGGTGGATGAACTATTGCGCGGGGTGTTGGATGCCAGCGATTTAACCGACACGCTGATCCTGACGACGAGCGATCATGGCAACATTGAAGATACCACGGCCAAGGGGCATACACGCAACCCTGTGCCAACCTTGTTGATCGGCGCTGGCCGCGAGCGGGTCGCGGCGCGGATTCGTGCGCTGGACGATATTACGCCAGCCGTGGTTGATCTTTTGCTCGACAAATAAAAAACCTTGCCCCGTTTATCAGCGCAAGGTTTTTCTATTTTGGGTTGCTTCCGCGTGTAAAGCTAAATGGTATCGGCGTAGATAAACGCGGTCTCGCCGCTCACCTTGACCTCGACCGTTTCGCCCTCAATCGTCACGCGGTACAGCCCATCTTGATCCACAATCGTTTCAAAGCCACCCTCGCCATAATGCGACGCACTGCCGCTAAACACCAGGGTTTGATTGCCTTGGGCGTTTTGAATAGCAATGATGATCCCGGCACGCGGCAAACTGCCGGCAATCATTCGCGCGCCTGGCAAATGGTCCACATGTAAACGACGCGGCGTGCGCGGACGCGCTTGCTCAAACGCGGGCAATTGCGTTTCGTCCACGGGCGGCGGCGGTAGCGTGGGCATAACTGGCTCGATGGGCGCAGGGGTTGGCGTCTCGATGGATGCTACAAAATCATCGCGCGCCCACGCAGGCGGCATCATAGTTGCGGTTGGCGGTTCACTCGGCGCAACGATTTCGTTTGCGACAGGTGCAGACGGCGCAGGCGGTTCACTCGGCGCAACGATTGCATTTGCGACA
>JBBIUF010000059.1:0-28662 GCA_037440365.1 Chloroflexota bacterium | reverse complement strand
ATTTATTTTTTACAAAATTAAAGTATAATAGCGGCGGAATGCGGCACGAGTCGCAAAATCGAAAAAATCACAGAGGAGTGTAACATGAGCGCAAAGAAAATCTTGATGCTTGTCGGCGATTACGTGGAAGACTATGAGGTGATGGTCCCGTTCCAAATGTTGTTGATGGTAGGACATACCGTTCACGCGGTTTGCCCTGGCAAAAAAGCGGGCGACAAGGTGCGGACGGCGATTCACGATTTTGAAGGCGATCAAACCTACAGCGAAAAACCGGGACACAACTTTGGCTTGAACGCCACCTTCGATCAAGTCAAGGCGGCAGAGTACGACGCGCTCGTTATTCCTGGCGGACGCGCACCCGAGTACATTCGCCTCAACGAGCACGTGCTAGAGATCGTGCGCCACTTTGCCAACGCCAACAAACCGATCGCGGCGATTTGCCACGGTCCGCAAGTGCTGGCGGCGGCAGGCGTATTGACCGGCAAAGCGTGCACCGCGTATCCCGCCGTCGGTCCCGATGTGACCACTGCAGGTGGCAAGTGGATGGACATTCCGGTTGATCAAGCTACCACCGATGGTAACCTTGTGACAGCCCCGGCGTGGCCTGCGCATCCAGCGTGGATTGCGCAATTCCTCCAAGTCTTGGGTACCAAAATTACATTGTAATCAAAATAAAACGACCCAGGGAACTAATCCTGGGTCGTTTTTTATTCCGCGCCTGGGTTGGACGCCGCCTGCCTGATGTTCGACGCGAGGTTGGGGGCAATTGCCGGGCGCAACTCGGCAACGAGCGCCGCAACGGAAATGCGGATCGCGTCGCGCAAGTCGCGATAGCGCCCAAGTGATTCGCCGGTGGGATCGCGAAAATTCCAAATGGCTCGAGGCGCGAAAGCACCGGGGAAGACATCTTGCCCCATCAGAATCACCATGTCGGCATCAGCCAAAGCTTGTTGATTCACGATCGTAGGTGTGTGATAGCGTAGACTCACGCCGATCTCTTTCATCGCGCGAGCGGTCAAAGGATCGGCGTGGTTGCGCGGCATCGTCCCACACGAAAATGCGCGCATCGAGTCCGGCGCAAGCTGATTGAACCATGCTTCGGCGATCACACTGCGCGCGCTGTTCCGTACGTCAATAAACAAAATGCGTGTCATCCGATCACGCTCGTTTCATTTGGCGATGAGGGCAAAAAATCACCCATGCGCTGGTGTTCCTCAGCGCCGCGATTTCAGCTTGACACACCGGGCAATCGGGTGGCGTAAATTTGAATTGCAACCAGAGTGTCACTATGATTGTCCAAATCATCAATGCAATCAACAATCCTGCCAAAATGCTCATGTTGGTTTTCTCCTTTGAAACCCTTCCGAGGGTAACTTGGGCAGGTTAAGAAAACCGGATCGTTGATTTAACGTGCGGTAAAATTTTGGTTAAATTTTGAGATCAATTGAATGATCGATTGCTTTCAAGCGCGCATTCGCCGTGATGCCGGGAATCCGCCCTCGTTTTGCAATGGGCTTGCCGTCAATTGCTTTCAAGTCGCCGGTGAAATCAATTGGCGATGCCGCGCTGATCGCACTGCCTACGCCAAACACATCCACAGGCGCGTGCTTGTCGCGGAACAGCCGCGCGCGCTCCGCATCGATGCCACCACTCACCACAATCTTGACGTTGGGGAAACCCGCTTGATCCAACCGTGCGCGAATTTCGGTGACGAGTTCAGGCGTAACTCGTCCGCGTTCACTCGGTGTGTCAAGGCGAATTCCCCACAATCGGTCGCCTAACGCTTGCGCCACGCGTAACGCTTCCTCGGCTTCATCGTGAAACGTATCAACCAACGCCACGCGATGAATCTCCGATGGCATCCAACGATCAAATGCTTGCACGGCGCGCACGGTGTCACCCAAGATCAAGACAAGCGCGTGCGGAATTGTGCCTGACGCTTCCTTGCCTGCGCTACGCGCGCCCGCCGGTGTTGCGCCAGTCACACAACCGCCAATAATTGAAGCATACTCTAATCGTTCTGACACGTTCGGATGCACATGGCGCGCGCCGAACGAAATCACCGGAATCGGCGCGGCGGCATCCACTATCGCGCGCGCGGCGGTCGCCCAGCCCGACGTGTGTGCTAACATTCCGAGCATCGCGGTTTCGTATAAACCAAAGGTGGAGTACCGCGCGCGAATTCGTAACACTACTTCTTTGGCTTGCATGGGCGCACCCTCGTCGAGCGTGTGAATTTCGGCGCTGGGCGAAACCTGCCGCAACAATTCCAACACCTCGCGGATGCCGCATAAAATTCCAGCGCGCCCCGCAAAAATTTCCATGACCACCAGCGGGTCGAGACCTTCGCGCGCGAGAATCGTTTGCGTGCGGGAGAAATAAATATCTGCCGAGTCACCGCTCAAGATGGCATTTGAAATGCTCATGTAATTTCCTTGACAACCTCAATTTTATTTAACGCTATCATATACAAAAATAGTTTATGGAGCAACTTGCCATTGTGCGGCAAACACAGCAACCGTGTCGACGCGCAAGGTCTTGGGCTGGTTGGGATCCCGCGAGGTACGTTTGTCTGACAGCAAGGCACTGGCATGCTTGCGCTGATCACCGGTCGTCGCAACAAATTCAGCCAGCATCCCCATGCGAGTTTTCCTGGAGGCTTGGGTATAACGTTTTTGCAGACGCGCTAGAAATTTGGCATCGGGTTGGGTGTGCTTTATGATCCAACTCTTTTTTTGAGGAGACAGTATCATCAAGTTAGCCAATTATTTCGGTAACATTTATTCATGCCGCCACGTTTGGATTTTGGTAACATTTTTAATGAGGTGGCTCAACCTCTTGTCGCAGTGTGTATCCTATGCTATAATTGCCCCAGTTTGAATATACAATTTCAGGAGGATGTATGGCGACCAAGATCACAAGCAAGCAATACAAACGCGTAGACCTTGTCGAAATTGCGGGACGGATTGACTCGAACACTGCGCCCCAGCTTGAAACGGCATTGCAAAAGATCATCAACGACGATCGCTATCGCATCGTCGTTGATTTGGCGGAAACCGAATTTATGAGTAGTGCGGGTTTGCGCGCGTTGATTTCCGCGCTCAAGCAAGTGCGCCGATTCAATCGCGGCGATCTGCGGTTGTCCAGTATGCCGACCAAGATCAGAAAAGCTTTTGAACTGGCGGGTTTTACCGAATTGTTCCAATTTTTTGATAATAGCGTGGACGCCGTTGGCAGTTTCTAACGATTCAACAAGTTTCGATTTTTGATTAACCTCGATCAGAAGCTGATCGAGGTTTTTTATGCGCGGAGTGAGCGCGCGGGCAAGCGAAATGATTGCACCGCGGATCAATCGCTCAAGCGAGGATAAACATGACCCAGGATTTATTACCCGTTACGTTTGCCGATGTGCGCGCGGCGGCGGAACGCCTGCGCGGGATCGCGCATCACACGCCCGTGTTCACGTCGCGCACGTTCAACGCGCTCACCGGACGCACGGTGTTTTTCAAGTGTGAAAATTTCCAACGCGGCGGCGCGTTCAAGTTTCGCGGCGCCTACAATCGCGTGAGCCAGTTGAGTGCGGCAGAAAAACGGCGCGGCGTCGTTGCGTTCTCGTCCGGCAATCACGCGCAAGGCGTTGCGCTCGCGGCGCAATTGCTCGACGTGCCTGCCGTGATCGTCATGCCTGCCGACGCGCCTGCCGTCAAACTTGCGGCAACGCGCGGTTATGGCGCAGAGGTGATCGTGTATGATCGCGTCAACGAAAATCGCGAAGCCATCGCAACCAAATTGTCGCGTGAACGTGGGCTGACACTCGTGCCGCCGTACAATGACGCCAGCGTGATCGCGGGTGCCGGCACTGCGGCGCTCGAACTTGCCGAAGAAATTCCCGATCTCGATGCCATCGTTGCGCCAATTGGCGGCGGTGGTTTGATCAGCGGCACCGCAATGGCGGCTCACGGCGTGAACCCGGCGATTGCGATTTACGGTGTCGAAGCGGTTGGCGCGGACGACGCGCTACAATCGCTCCGCGCAGGCCGGATCATTACGATTGCGCCACCGGCAACCATTGCCGATGGCATTCGCACGCAAGCAGTTGGCGCACTCAACTTTCCGATTATCCAAGCCTTGGTCAGCGATATCGTCCTGGTGAGCGACGCGGAAATTTTGGACGCCTTGCGTTTCGTTTTGCCGCGCCTGAAAATGATTGTCGAGCCGACCGGAGCGGTGCCGATTGCGGCGGTGATGCAACAACGGATTCCGGCACAGGCAAAACGTATCGGCGTGATCGTGTCTGGTGGAAATATCAGCGGCGCATTATTACGTGACCTGAGTTTGGCGTGATGAAACGATTGTTCCTTGCCCTCGTTATTCTGCCTAGCATTCTGCTGGCGGCGTGCGCAACGGCGACGCCGCCAGCGCTGCCGCCCACATCCACGCCGACAATGACCGCCGCCCCAACCGCGACGCAGACCGCCACGGCATTACCCACGGCGACGCCGATGCTTACGCTCACGCCATTGCCCAGCGCAACCATCACGCTCGCGCCAAAACCGAGCGCGACCGCGACACTCGTCCGGACGCGTACCGCCACCCCAACACATACCCCGGCGGGACCCAGCCCCACGCCGAGCGCGGCGCAACTCTGCGCGAATTTTGCGGCGCAACATGGCGCAGGTGTTTTCGTCATGTACGTCCGGGGTGAGCCGGAATTGATCTGGGATACCAACCCGCGTCAATTTCGGGTGGGCTTGTGCAACACCATTCCCGCAACCAGTCCGCCGCAGGGCAAGTATAAAATCGCCATGACGTTTCCGCCCGGCAATAGCGGCGCGACGCAATCTGCGCCTAGCGTTGCCGAACTCAAACCTGGCTTTAACGAGATCAGCGTGGGGCCCTGGATTCCTGGTTTGATGAATCACCTGGCCGCGTGTGCCACACGCGAGAACGCCGAGACCCAGGTGTTGTACAACGATTCGCCGGAGCCATTCTTCCATGTCTTGACCTGGCTTGACGGAGCGGATCGCACGATCATGCGGATCAAGTGCGGCGGCAATTTCGCGTGAGAATGATTAATAAAGGCAAACCATGTCCAACGAAGAGGGCAGGTGAGCGAGATTGAAATCGCCAAGGAGTACGATGCGAAAACTTGATCTGCGAAAAGAATACAAGGAATTGTACAACCCGCCCGTTAAAAATGTGGTCAGGGTGGCCGTGCCGAAATTTAATTTTCTGATGATTGACGGCATGGGTAACCCCAACACCGCACAAGCATACCAAGACGCGCTCGCCGCGCTCTACGCCGTCGCCTATACGCTCAAGTTTGCGATCAAGAAAAGTGATGCCGCGATTGATTATTCGGTGATGCCGCTTGAGGGCGTGTGGTGGCTGGACGGCGTTGAACATTTCAGCCTGGACGAATTGATGGCGCGCAAAGATGATTGGAATTGGACGATGATGATCAGGCAACCCGATTTCATCACGCGCGTCCAAGTTAAACAGGCGCTCAAAGAAATTGCCAAAAAGAAACCGTTGCCGGCGCTGGAAAAAATTCGCCTGGAAAATTTGCGCGAAGGCGCCTGCGCCCAAGTGATGCACGTCGGTCCGTACGCGGCGGAGCAACCGAATATCGAACGTTTGCATCGTTTTATTCTTGAAAGCGGGTATAGGTTGCGCGGCAAGCATCACGAAATCTATCTCGGCGATCCGCGCCGCACCAAACCGGAAAAACTCAAAACTGTTTTGCGCCAGCCGTACAAATGAAAATGACCCGAAGGGTTTCTTAAACCCTTCGGGTCTCGCTTTTGCTTACAAGAATCGGTACATCCAATCGGGAGTTAGTTTGAAAAATACGGCGTTGAGCAACTGGAATGTGTCGGTGACAAACATTATGCCCATCACGAGGAGCAAGACGCCGCTGGCAAATTCTATTTTGCGGAGATGCGGCGAGATTTTTTTTAGCCACTTGGTTGCACTGCCGAGTGCGAGCGCGGTCAACAAGAACGGAATCCCCAAACCCGCCGCATAAACGAGTAACAATCCGGTACCTTGGAGTACTGTCGCTTCCTGGGTTGCGAGCGCAATCACTCCGGAAAGCGTGGGTCCAATGCACGGCGTCCAACCAGCGGCGAATGCCATGCCGGTTAACAGCGATGTGGGATAGCCCAGCGGGCGATTGCGGACTTCGACGCGCGCTTCCTGATACAAAAACGGAATGCGAATAATGCCGATGAAATGCACGCCGAACACAATCAAGATCACGCCCGCGATATGCGAGAGATCGGATTTGCTCAGAAATACGGTCAGCACCGAGAGCGCGCTCCAGATCGCGACAAAGATCAGTGTAAAGCCCAGCACAAATGCGCCGGCGTGTAAAACCGCGTTGCGGCGCGCTGTGACAATGCCCTCAGGCGTCACCACTGCGCCGCTCAAATAGCCGATATAGATCGGCACCATTGGTAACACACACGGCGAAAAAAACGAAAGCAAACCTGCGCTTAGCGCAAAGAGTATAGCCATTGTCGATCCTTTATGTTCGTTCCAAATTATTTCAACGCGGCGCGCACCGCCGCCCAGGGAATCGGCGCGCCGAATGTCAGCCGATCGTCAATCACCAACACCGGAATCTGATCAAAGAATTTCGCGTGCAGAACCGAGTCGCGCGTGATGTCAATCTCCGCCAACGTTAGATCAAATTCGACACGCAAGGCGTTTAGCAATTGTAACGCCTCCTCGCAAAGATGACAGCCGGGTTTGGCATACAAAATGACCTGGTGTGGCATTATGGATTGATCAACGCCCATTCTTTATCGAGGAACGCATCGGTCATGGGTCCGCCGACGACAAGATCGCGCACGACGCCTTTGCGATCAATGAACACGCTCGTGGGCAAGCCGTTGATGCGATACTGGTTGCCCACCCGTTCGCCCGCGTCGCGCACAATCGGAAACGTGACATTGGTGTTGCGCATAAATGTTAGCACGCCCTCATCTGAATTGTCGTCTTGGAAATTGACTCCGACGACCACCAAGCCATCGTTTTGATATTGTTTGTACTTGCGCACCAGCGCGGGAAATTCTTCGCGGCACGGACCGCACCAGGTCGCCCAAAAATTCACCAACACCGGACGCCCCGCCAATTTCGATAGCGTGATCTGATCGCCGGTGAGCGATTTCAGATCGATCTCTGGCGCGAGGTCGCCAATCTTGACGACGGTGGGCCGCGCCCCGCCGCCCGAATTGGCGCCCGTGAATCCGTTGCACGCGCCCAGCAAAAACGCCATGAGCGTCAGTGCCAGCATCAGCCCGGTTGACTTGCGTCTCATCTCTACCCCGCTTGCGATTTATTCTCGGCTTCGATCTCTTTTTTCAACTCGGCAACCTGGTCGCGCAAATTTTGTTCGCGGCGCGACAGCGAATAAATATAACCCACGATAATTACCCAGATGATCGTATAGCCGTAGAATAGGTATGCCAGATTGCGAATTTCGGCAAGCAAGTCTTTGAGTGTGATTTCCATCCGATTCTCCTAACGCGCCGAGCGCGCACGGTGCAATGCTACAATCTCGTCGCGGATTTCGTCCAAACGCACGCGCTGGACAAGCAAATAGAAAAACAACAGCAGAAATGCGATGATGCACACCACGAGCGTTTGAACCATCTGCGGCGTCAAGCCAAAGGTAACGCCTTGCGCGTTTTCCTGAAACAACACTGGTGAAATCGCGCGCCACCACCGCGCGCTCATAATCACCAACGGGACATCCACAAAGCCAATGATTCCAAACACGGCGGAAAAACGCGCTACGCGCGGATCGTCACGCGCCGATGCGCGCAACATGAGATACGCCACATAGATCAAGAGCAAGATCAAGAACGAAGTCAGGCGCGGATCCCAGGTCCACCACACGCCCCAAATCGGGCGCGCCCAGATTGAGCCAGAGATGAGCGCGATGACGCAGAACACCACGCCGATTTCAGCGGACGCTTCGGCGATGCGATCCCATTGGCGCGAGTTCGTGCGGAGATAGGCAATGCCCGCAATGGCGACGAGCGTGATCGCGATAAAGCCCGCCGCGACCGAACCGAGGTGAAAGAAAAAGATGCGGTACACTAAACCCATGTTCACTTCGGTCTCGGCATACAGAAACGCCATATATAAACCGGCGACAAGAAATCCCAGCGTCGCCAATCCTAGCAGATCAACCCAACGCGTTGATTTGTTCATAGCCCCCCTCGCCGCAGTTCTAGCCAATCCGAGACTAGTCCGCGCGCTCGCTCATTCTTCGACGACGTACTCGAACACCCAGAACGCGACGACGACAAAGATCGCGTCATACGCGACCAGGATGCTGAACCAGTTGGTCAATTCCGAAAAATCGCGCGCTTGCAACGCGCCGCTAGTCAGTTTCACCGCCGCCATCAACAGTGGGATCGAAACCGGAAAGAGCAGAATCGGCAACATGACTTCGCGCATTTTGGTACTGGCGGCGACGGCGGACAAGAGCGTGCCCATTGCCGCAAAGCCGATGGTGCCGAGGACGATGTACGGGATGAGCGGAAACCAGGGCAGGTTCACGTTATTGAGCAACGCAAACAAGGGCAAGGTGACCAATTCCATCGCGCTGATAAAAATCAGATTGCTCGCCGCTTTGCCCAGGAACACCGCGCCGCGATCCACCGGCGATAGCATCACGCCTTCCAAGCTCCCCTTGTCTTTTTCGGCGGCGAACGAGCGACCGAGACCCAGGATGCCGCTAAACGTGAACGCGACCCACAACACGCCCGAACCCAGCACTGTCATGTCCACGCCTTGCAGTTCAAACGCAAAATTGAAAATAACCAACACCAACAGCGCGAACACGACCATCGCGCTCAAACTTTCTTTGGTGCGAAATTCCGCGGCGAGGTCTTTTTGAATGATGGCGAATACTTGGCGGAGGAATTTCACTTTGGTTGATCCTCCAGCACGCCAGCATAGATTTGCATAAAGCCGTTGAGATCGCGCCAGGCACTGCGCGGCAAATCGTGGACGAGGCGGCCATTCTTCATAATGAGCGCGCGACTGCACACGGCGAGTCCGCGTTCAAGGTCGTGCGTGGAAAACAAGACCGCGCGCCCTTCTTTTTTCGCGTCGAGCATGATCTGATCGAGCATGTCCGCGGCGACTTGATCGAGACCGGTGTAGGGTTCGTCGAGGAGCAGGACGGCGGGTTGGTGGAGTAACATGCGGGCGATGGTGAGGCGTTGTTGCAAGCCGCGCGAGAGCGTGCGCGCGACATCGCCTAAGCGATGCGCAATGCCGACGCGCTCGGCCACTTCGCGCACCCGCGCCGCGCGATTCGGCAAATCGTACAGGCGCGCATAGAAATTCAAATTTTCGGCGGCGGTCAGATCGTCGTACATGAACGTCTGATGCCCCACAAACCCGATGGCGGCGCGCGCCGCGTTCGCATGCGTCGCCAGCGGGATTGTGCCAATGTGGATGCGCCCGTCGTTCGGACGACCGAGTGTGCCGATCAGGCGCAGTAACGTTGTCTTGCCTGCGCCGTTCGGTCCGACGAGCGCCACAATTTCACCTTGCGTGATCTGAAAACTCACGCCGCGCAACGCCCATCGCGCACCAAACGTCTTGTCGAGTTTTTCGATTGCGATGAGCGTTGCGCTCATTCGGCGTTTTCCATTTTAAGGAGCCGCGCTTTGAGCGCGTCGCGCTGAACCTGGTATTCTGCTTCCGTAATTTTCTTGGCTTCGTAATCGTCATCCAAGTCCGCGATCGCTTGCAACAGCGCGGTGCGTTTATCGTTCACTTGGGTGGCAACCGCGGGCGGCACATGGGATTGGCGGCGGCGCAAGAACGGATAGGCGAGCAAGCCAACGGCTAGTAGCGCGGCGAGGCCCAACACAATGGCGCCAATGAGTTGCGAATTGTCTGCCGGTTTTGCCGTCGCGCTAGGTGTAGTGCTAGATGGTGTACCACCAGGATTCAGGGTGGTTGGGCTGTCCGCCGGAATTTTGTCCAGCTTGCCAGCCAGGACGGTGCCGGCTTTGACGTTGTCGACACTGCTCAATAAATAGCTTTGTCCGCTTTGCGTGGGGAATTGCGTGAGCGCGGAAAATTGCGTGCCGGTCAAGGTACTCCCGTTATCGGGCAAAAGGAAACGCACCTTGTCTGCGTCCCAGGGAATGGTGAGATTAAATGGATACGCCGCCGCGGTGTAGGTCAAGGCATAGTTGAAAACAATTTGATCGCCGCCGGGCGGAATCGGCATGGTATAGGTCATGATGCCGTTACCGCGCAAGGTGGTCTCGTCCGCGTTTGGATTGTCAAACTGGACGTTCGTCGCGCCGGGTAAAATGGGAAGTGACATGGTAATGCGATGCGGACCAAAGCCGGGTTGTCCGATATAGGCGCGGTCGGTGTCATTGCTGACGGCGACGATTTGTAGAACGTTGAGCGCGCCCGCGCTCATATCAAACACAAAGTGTGCTTGCGAAACTTTGATCGTTTTGGGATCGGTGGTCGTTTCGTAGACGGTCATACTCACAGGCAGGGTCGTTTGCGCTATGCCAAAGTTAATGACGTCGGAATAATAATCCACGCCGCTGTAATTGGCTTGGACGAGATAGCGCGTGGTGGTGACGGTATCTAGACTGCCCACCGTAAACTTGCCATCGGGATCGCTTTTGACGGTGACACTATTCGCGCTCGTCGCACCCATGGGCGCAGAATAGAGTGTGATGGTGATGCCATTACTGGCGGTAAATTTAGCGTCCTTGGTGCCATCCACCAACTGTCCTTCGATCTTGCCTTGCCCCGCCGCTTGCGCGCTGACGTTCGCTGTGGGCAAGGCAATCAGCGCGAGGGCAAGCACCGCCAACGTGGCTAGCCCCAGCAAGGCGGCTCGTGCTTTGAACATGGTTTGCGTTTTGATGGTCGTTTTCCTTTCGTGCAAAAATTATGATTTCAGATGTTGAACATCAGGAATCGAATGACAGTTTGCTTCCGCATTTCGCGCAAAACTGATCGCCGGGTTTACGCGGCGTGCCGCACTTGGCGCAACGCGCGCCAGCCGCTTGCACTTTTGCCGCGCGCAACCGCGCGATCTCCGCTTCGACATCCGCGGGGACGGTTTTCCGCCTCTGCGCGACCTGGGTTTCGATTTCGGCTTGCGCTTGATCGGCGTGTGCCGCGTCGAGTTGTTGTAACACGGTCGCGGCGCGCGCTTTGTATTTATCGCGCATCGCGGCGTGATCTTGCGCGGAGAGCTTGCCCAATTGAAAATCGAAATCGAGATCGCGCAACGCGGCGTAGACCGAATCGCGTTGTGCGACCAGCGTGTCCAGTGTGTCGGGCGCTTCAGCGCTGTCGTCGCGTATGCCAGTAAATAACGGATACGCAATTGCTGTAATAACGGCGACGATTATAATCGCAATGATGATGTATTCCAAATGCCAACCTTTTGACGCGCGAGAAAATTTTATGAGACGAGGCGCTGAACCATCCGACTGGGCAAGGTCAGCGCGAATCTGCCCGCATCATGGCGACGGGCGCAGATTCGCGCTAACGTGATCAAATGACTTGGGCTTGAATCGCTTGCTTGACCATGTTTTCGACGCGCACCCGCGCTTCTTCGCGCTCGTCGGGCCACGCGGCAATGAGCGTGCTGACAACCAAACAAAAGCCGCCGAACCATAACCAAAACACGAGCGGGTTTACATACGCGCGAAATGTGACCGACGCAAAATTATCTTCCCAACCGGCGATGATGAGATACAAGTCTTCTTGCGGTGTCGAGACAATCGCCGGCACGGTTTCCGTTTCCTGTGAGCGAGTATAGAAATTGCGCTCTGGCGACAGTGTGGCAATTGTCTTGCCATCGCGCGACACGGTCACGACTGCCGAGGTGACGGTGGCTTCGCCGCGCGGGAAATTTTTGGTGAGCGAAGTGAATGTCAAGGTATAACCGCGCACGTCCATGGATTCGCCAAGCTTGAGAGGGCGAGTGCTGTCGGTGGCGTAGACTTGTGAACCGATAATGCCAATCGCCATCATCGCAATCGAAATGTGAATCAAATAGCCGCCGTAGCGCCGCCGATTGCGTTCGATCAAGTTCCGCATGGCAACCAAGATAAATTCGCCGGAGACGCGCGCGCGCGCAAACGAACCCTGGATCAATTCGCTGACCGTCGAAACGATGACGAGGTAGGCAAGGAAATAGCCCAACAGCGGCACAGGGTCATGCACGCCAGCTACAAATGTAATCACGCCCAGCACGATGGAAAGCGCAAAGGGCAAGACCAGCTTGCGGAGCAATTTCGCGCCGGTCGCGCCACCCCAGCCAATCAGCGGAATGATCGCCATCACCAGCAGGACCATGCCGAAGATCGGCGCGGCAACCTGGTTAAAGTATGGCGCGCCAACGGTGAGTTTTTGTCCCATCACCATTTCGCTGAACAGGGGATAGATCGTACCCCATAACACCGCGAACGCCGCGCCGACGAACAATAAATTGTTCAGCAGGAATAACGCCTCGCGCGACAAGAGCGAATCAATATCGCGGTCGCTCCGCAATTGTTTCAGGCGCGTGAACAATAACAGCGTCGCGGTCAAGGTGACCCCGGCGATAAATGTCAAAAACCAAATGCCAATATCTGATTCAGCAAAAGCGTGCACGGATGTAATAACGCCACTGCGGGTCAGGAAGGTGCCAAAGAGGACAAGCGAAAAGGTGATGATGATGAGCCCGATATTCCAGACTTTGAGCATTCCTTTGCGTTCTTGCACCATGACGGAATGCAGAAACGCTGTCCCGGCAAGCCAGGGCATAAACGCCGCGTTCTCCACCGGGTCCCAGCCCCAATAGCCGCCCCAACCCAGCACATCGTACGCCCAGCGTCCGCCGAGCAGTAATCCAATCGAAAGAAACATCCACGGTGCAATCGTCCAGCGGCGCGTGGTGCGTAGCCAGGCGGGACCCAGCTTGCCGCTCAAGAGTGCCGCCATGGCAAACGCGAATGGAATGGTAAAGCCAACATAGCCGAGGTACAGCATGGGCGGGTGAATTGCCATTGCGGGGTGTTGCAGTAACGGATTCAGACCTTGGCCATCTGGCGGAATAAATACCGTTGCATTGCCTGGTTGGAATAATGCCATGACGATATTGCCGTTATGATTCCACCAGCGCGCAAATGGGCTAGAGATGAACGCCAACATGAACGCGAAAAAAACTTGGAGCGCCATCAACGTGGCGATCACATACGGCATCAATTCGCGATCGCGGTTCCACTTGAGCAGGACGACAATCGCGGAATAGATTGACAAGAGCCAGGACCAGAACAGCAGACTGCCCGCCTGGTTCGACCAGAGCGCGGTGACGGTATAGATCGTTTGCAGATCGCGGCTGGTGCTGTTGGCGACAAGCGCGATCGAAAAATCATGCGCGTAGAGCGCGACGATAATGATGCCAATGCCCAGTGTCATCAAGGCGGCATACGCCAGGATGCCGTTGCGCGCACTGCGTAACAGTTCCGGCAAATTGCGCTTGACGCCCACCCACGCGGCGATGGTGGTATACACCGCGAGGACGAGCGCGACGATCATGGTGAGTGAACCAACCGTTGCCATACAGACCTCCGTAAAACGTAAATTGGAAAACGTAAACCGAGCAAGTTGGATTTACGCTTTACGGTTTGTAATTCACGTCGCCCGGTTGCGACGTGTCGTGCCATTCGATTTTCGAGGGATCATATTTCGACGGGCATTTCGCCAGGACAAGGGAGGCATGAAAGACGCCATCACTGCCCATTTTGCCTTCGGCAATGACCTGGGTACTTTTCTCAAATGTATCCGGCAAAACACCTTTGTACGCGACCGGTAAAAGATTGGCTCCATCTGTAATCGTAAACTGCGCGGTCACATTCTTGCTATCAATCTTGGTCGTGTTGGGCGCGAGGTTGCCGCCAATGCGCACCGTTTCTTTCGCGGCGATATCGCCCTTGGATTTCATTTCCGCTAACGTGAGAAAGTACTGTTGGTTGCCTTGCAAGCTGTTGAAAATAAAAAAACCAATTGCGCCCAAAATGACAAACGCGCCAAGCAGAATTTTCGTCTGGCGCGGGAGCACACCCTTGTCATTTTGGACTTGAGGAACACTGATACTAGCCATGCGGTTACCTTTCTAGACAAACGCAACCCCACCGGGTTTCGTTGCATTTGCCTCAATGTCCCGTCATCAGGACTGGAAAAAGTATAGCACCCAACGAAAGCGTTGTCAAAGTATCAAGTTTAAATCCAGGCTAAATGAGAGAATTCTCATTTGCTAGATGTGATCCCGTTAGGGTAATGTGGCGGAGCCCATGACCGCATAACGCACTAGCGAGAGAAAGCCGAGTTCGATCAGCGCTAGCACCACGCCGACGGCGAAGGGATTGAGCGCGTCGCGCCAGGTCACTGCGCTGGCGGCTTTACCCGCAATCGAAACGACGAACACGAGATTGATCAACCCGATTAGGATTGGCACGCTCGCGCTGGTGACGATTGCCAGCGGATAAAACAAGATGCCGACGCCGGAAAAGTTGCGCGCGAACAAGACGGCGGCGATCACAAGCGCGCCGAGCAAATGTTTCCAGCCGCCGAAGATGGGGCGCATGTCGTCCTCGCGCCACAGCGAAAAGTTGACGACCGGCATCAAGATCCCGGCAAACGCAATGCCGCACAGCAATCCCGTGCCAAGCCGCAAGGTCAATTGCGGCTCGTACAAATGCGGCACAATTTTCAAATCATACAAAAAAGCATTGATGCCATCCGCGCCCATAATGCCCACAAAAATAATGAGCGTCACCAAGATCGGAATCGGCGGCATTCCTTTGGCGCGCCCGCGTCCCAGCGCGATCAAATAAACCCAAGTCGCCAAAAAGCCCACGTACATACCAAAGTCGCGCGCTTCCAGCGGCAAGCGCTGAGGCACAATCGGATCGATGACGGCAAAGCCAGGAAGGTTTTCACGCAACCACGCTTCACCCGGAAGCGTCGTGCCACCCAGAAAATTCGAGTGGCTGGGTCTCTGCGGTCAGATGCCGAAACACACGCCGTCGAGTTTTTGTGTAAACGGAAACGGTAATAGCACAAACACGGCGACGAGGGCAACCAAAAACACCGGGGCGATCAGCGCGATCCATTTGCCGCGCGATGATAGATTGAGCATCTTATTTTCCTTGCGCGATTCTAGTCTGTTGCGCTTCGGCTTCCCGGGCGAGCGCGCGTTGTAATTGATCGCGCGCGTCGGTGTATGCGTCACGCATGGCGTCTTGCACATAGGGATAGATCAGCCAGACGGAACCAATGCCAAACAAGACGCCGGTGATCGTGCGGAGCAACCAATCGCTTTCGTGGATTGGGAGAAATGGCAGAATCACAATGGGGCTGGTAAACAATTGCCAGGTGCCATCAATTGCCATGGGCGTGATGAACAAGAGATACCAGCGCCAATTAAGCGGCTTGAGTGTATTCCGCACAAACGCAAAACCGATGCCTGCTAGCATGAGCGCAAAATAGATTGCATGGTCGCGTTCGCACCACGCCATTTTGTACCCCAGTTCCGCGTTGCCGATAAAGCCGCGCCAGTAGAGCGGGTCTTCGCCATGCACATTGAGCAACGTTTCCAATTCGGTCACGGTATAGACGGGCTTGGTGCCAAAGAAAAAATACGTGCGTTCCGAAAGTTGGTGGCACGTGAGCGAATAACCGCGATAAATCAGATCGGCGGGCGCGGTTAGACCATAGTGCATCAAGATCGGCGCAAGAACCGGCAATCCGGCAAAGATGAACAGAAACACATTCACGATAAACAACCAGTGTTGCGCGATAAACACCACGAGCCGATCCACCACGATAATAAAGCGCCGCAATTGCGGCGAAGCCGGAGCAGAAGTTGTCATATTGATTCCACTTGTCAGCGTTCAGGGTTTCTGAACGCCGACCACGTCTTTCGGGTTTTTACGGAGCCAGCACGCTCCAGCGCCACGCTTTGGCGGGCAGAGGAATGCCTTTCAAATACAAAATGTCAGCATCATAGCCGCCTGACGTGGCGAGGGCGTTCCAATCTACTAGTGACTTGAGATCGCTTTCTGAATAAATTTCGCGCATAGCTTGGTACCAGTTCAGCCCAAGCGAATTTTGATAGTGCCAGTACTCGGCGCCGATCTTGTTGGTGCGCCAATCAAACGCTTCGCTGTTTTGCGACGAGATGCGCTCCCAGCCGTACTCACGCGCGAGTTCGGTGAAATCCACATAGAAACCATTCGGTACGGTTTTTTTTATGCCGCCTTCGCCCGGCGCAATCACCCAGCGCGCGCGGTACGAAAAATCCCAGGGTGCGTCTTTGAGCGGCTCGCCCATCGTGCCGTCTTGCACGGCGGCGCGCAAATACATGCGCCAAAACGTTTCGCCTTGCTGATCTTCGCGCACAATTTCCAAACCGCCGATGCCTTTGGCATCCGTGTAATCGAGCCGCGAATCCCACGCGCGTCCGGCTTTGTGCCACGACAAGGTATCGCACGTAATGTCGCATTTGTAATCTACGGGGCGCATCATATCTGCCAGCGTGTTCAGAAAATCATATCCCACGTCTTGCTTGACGCGCAGTTGCAACGCCACAAACGAATCCGCGACCTGGCTATTCAATTTGTTGATCCCCGGATCAAGTTTGGTGGACGTGATGCGCCGCGCATCAAAAGGGTGTCCGCTATTCGGCGCCGCCAGATCAGGCGTTGCTTTGAATAACGCGGCGGATGCATCGTTCGCCGTATCACCGGCGGTGGCAAGCGCGTCGTTTGCCCAGGTTACGGACGATGCAACGAGCGGTCCATTTTCGACGAGCTGTGGCACGCCGCCGTTTGCCGAAACGATATACAGCGGTTGGCGCGTGGGACGCACGGAGACAAATGCAATCCAATTGCCATCCGGCGACCACGCGGGTTGATCATCCCAGCCCGAAAACGTGAGGCGTTGCGCGTTCTTCAAACCAAGCGGCGAAAAATCGGCAAGATAGATTGCGCGTTGACCATCGCGATCGGAAACGAACGCCAATTTTTTGCCATCCGGCGACCACGCGGATGCTTGATCGTCAAATTTATTTTGGCTGAGGTTGGTGGCTTGGCACGCGCTCGCGCAATCGGCGGCGACCAGGAACACTTGTTGCGTGCCGGTGCGCCAACTCGTAAAAGTGATCCATTTGCCATCGGGCGACCACGCCGGCGCATAATCATACGCTTTGGCATCCTCGGTGAGATTCGTCGGCTGTGAGCCGTCCGCGTTCATCGTCCAGATGTCCAATCCGCCGCGCGCAAAAGATTCGTAGGCGATGCGTTTGCCATCGGGCGACCACACTGGCGCGCCGCTATAGAGTGTGCCGCGCGTGAGCCGGGTTGGCACGCCGCCATTCGCCGCCATGGTATAAATTTCCCAATTGCCGTCACGATGCGAACGGAACGCAATCGTTTTGCCGTCCGGCGAAATGGCTGGGTCGCGGGCGGGCGCTGCGTTGACCGCGATTTTCTGCCACGCACTGCCATTTGGATCAACGGCAAAGATATTCCACATGCCATCGGCTTGTGCCGAGACGATCAAACGTCCGGCTGGCATGAGTGGAGCAGGTTGCGCTATGTGGTTTTGCGCGGCGGGCGCATCGAAAGCCAAAGCGGATAATGGGGTGAGGGGAGAATTGCTGGAGACGAGGATGCCAAATATCAGGATGCTTGCAATCAGCCTCAACCGCAAGCCAAGCGCGTGAATACGAGTACGGATAGTCCTTGCTCCTTTACAATCGGTGCGGCGATTATAGCGGAGATTGGAAAGTTGGTCAAACAGTTTTGCAATGTTTCTACTGCTACAAGTCATTGCCCGCGTAGGAAAGATTAAAACTTTTGTTGACCAGCGGAAAATCCGGCACGATGTTTTTCAAGATCGCATAATTCAACGCCGACCAATTGGCGAATGACGGATCCTTGATCTTGACTCGCGCCAGCGTGTTAGCTTTGCCAGCCACCACCCAATGCATGATCGGTCCGCGCCAACCCTCAACCAAGCCAAACGCGCTTGCGCCTGCAGGCAATTGCTCAAGCGGCACGCTCAAATTTGACGACGGCAAGCCGTCTAACACGCGCGTGATCAAGCGCACGGATTCGCGTGCCTCCTCGACGCGCACCATCAGGCGCGCCCACACATCGCCATGTGTTAGCACTACCACGCGCGGCGACAGAGCGGCGTATGCGGCAAAGGGATGGTCGCGCCGCGCGTCGCGATCAATTCCGCTTGCGCGTGCCGGCACGCCAACCACTTGCATTTCGCGCGCGGTGCGCGCGGTCAAACGTCCCGTGCCGTGCAAGCGATCGAGGAGCAAGCCGTTGTTCAACGCGATCATGACGATCTCATTGAAATCGGCAAGCACGCGCGCGGTCGTCGTTTTCGCATCGGCGATGTGTTCCGCGGACAGATCGCGCGCGACACCGCCCGGCACAATTGCGCCGCGCAACAAACGATGTCCAACCAAACGCGCGTTCAACCGCACCAGGTCTTCGCGCAAGCGCATCGCGTGCGCGTTTGCAAAGGCAAAGCCGGTGTCCGTGCAAATTGCGCCAACGTCCGCGATATGATTGTAGAGCCGCTCGAGTTCGAGCAACCCCACGCGCAACCATGCCGCGCGCGGCGGAATCTGCACGCCCGCTAGAGATTCAAGCGCTTGGCAAAACGTCAAAGCATGAGCCACGCTCGAATCGCCAGAGATACGCTCGGCGAGCGCGACGCCATGCGCAAGCGATGCCGACTCGAAAAGTTTCTCGATGCCTTTGTGGACAAAATACATGCGCGATTCGAGATTGATAATCGTTTCGCCTTCCACGCTAAAACGAAAATGACCTGGCTCGATAATTCCAGCATGAACCGGTCCGACCGTGATTTCGTAAATGCCTTCGCCTTGCACGCGGCGAAACGGGTACGGCGTGCCATCGTCTACAAATTCAGTTGGCGCAACGGCATCTTTCAACAATGGGTGAAAATCGGGGAGCCAAAACTGATGCAACGGCAAGCGGCGCAAATCGGGATGCGCCGTTGGCGTCAAGCCAAACAAGTCATGTATCTCGCGCTCGAATCGGCTGGCGAGATACCACCGCGTTGCGAGCGAGGGAAAAGTTGGGTCACTAGCTGGGACGCTGGCTGACACAACCACAAACGCATCCATGCCGTCGAGTTCAAAAATATAGCGCAGGGTGAAATCGTCATGCTCACGCCGCGTATCTTCAGCCAGCACGAGTTCGGGATGCGCGCTAAATTGCGCGCGGAGAAAATCTGCCAACGCCGGAATATCGCCGCGAGTCACCGTTACGCGCACCTCATTCGGCGCGCGTGTGACACAATCATTCAAAGGTACATTCGCCGTATTGAGTTGACGCGCCAGTTGATCCAAGTCAAACATCTAGACTCCCAGAATTTTGATAATTTGTCCCAACGCGTCGGCCAATGCCGCGGGTAACGTCAACCCTAGAATCAGCAACAACCCAAAATTGATCACAAGCGGCGCGAGCCACCTGGTCAACACGTCGCCGCGCGCAAGATTGTCCGGCCATGCGCCATACAACATTCGATTGACGCTGGCTAACATGCCCGCAAACACAACGACGAGCAAGCCGACGCCGGCTAGCGCGATCCAGGGGTGGCTGGCCAAGCCCGCGCGGAAAATAATAAATTCGCTGATGAATGGCGCAAATGGGGGCAAGCCGATCAACGCGAGCGTGCCAGCTAGGAAAGCGCCGCCCGTCAAGGGTGCGGCGCGCAAAAGACCGCGCACGTCGGCAATTTCGGTGGTGCGATATTTCAGCAAGATATTGCCTGACACGATGAACAATAATGATTTTGCGAGCGCATGGTTGATCACATGCAACAACGCGCCGAATACGCCCCAGTATCCGCCAAAGCCCAGTCCCAGGCATACAATGCCCATGTGTTCAACACTCGAATACGCGAGCATCCGTTTATAATTTTGTTGCGTGAGCAAAAAGATCGCGGCAACCGCCAACGACAGTAACCCCATGCCCAATAACAAACGCGACGCAAATTCAACGCCCAGCGCTAAATCGGTCACCGCTTTGAATCGCATCACAGCATACAAACCTACGTTGAGCAAAACGCCCGACATCAGCGCGCTAACCGGGGCAGGCGCTTCGCTGTGCGCGTCCGGTAACCAGGTGTGCATCGGCGCTAACCCAGCTTTGGTGCCATAGCCCACGAGGATAAAGACGAACGCGATCCGCACGACCTGGGGATTGAGCGAACGCGCCGCGCCATAGAGCCAGGTCCAATTGACCGCGATTTCGCCGCCGCCGATTCCGGCGTAATACATTAGCGCCGTGCCGAGGAACGCGAGCGCAATGCCTACCGACGACACGATCAAGTATTTGTACGCCGCTTCGAGCGAGCGGCGCGTATTGTGCAAATTGACCAGGAACACCGTCGCCAGTGTTGTGCCTTCGATGGCGACCCACATCACACCCAGGTTGTCGGTCGTGACGGCGACAAGCATCGTAAAAATAAAGAGTTGGAACAAGGCAAAGAACGTGCGCGTTTGCGCGAGATGAGCGGCATCAAATTCAGCGCGCATCAAGCCCAGCGCGTAGAATCCGGCAATCGCGCCCAGCAACACAATCACGCTAACCATCAACGCGGACAGGGCGTCCACGCGCAGTAATCCGTCCAACGCAGTCAACGCGCCCGCGGTCCAGGTCTGCGTGGCAAGGGCCAGTCCAAGCGCAAGCGTAACCAGGATCGCAAACACATGAAGCGTTTCGATCACCGCGCGGCGACGGGCAAGCGCGATCAATCCGACGGCGCAAAGCGGGACGAGGAGCAAGCCAAGCAACCCGGATTCAATGAGCGTCATCCTTTCAACTCTCCCATCTGACCCACATCAATCGAATCAAAATTTTGCTTGATGCGATATACGAACACTTCGAGGATTAACACGGCGACCAGCACATCGAGAAAGACGCCGATTTCGACGATGAATGGCACGCCATACGTTGCCAAGACCGCCAGCATAAAGATGCTGTTCTCTAATGTCAAGAAACCGAGAATCTGGGTCAGCGCGCGGCGGCGATTGACCGTGACAAATAAACCGATCAGCACGCCGGCGAGGGCTAACGGCATTGCATCGGCGGTGGGCAAACGATTCGACGCGGCAATTGGCGTCATCACGTAAAACGCGACGACGATGAGCGCGCCGCACACCGCCAGCGCAATCGGCGTGCTGAGGTACGGCGCGGCGACACGTTCGATCCCAATGTTCGTCACTACGCGCGTAAGCACACGCGGAATGATGATGCCTTTGAGCAGAGCTAGCGCAAGCGCCACACCGAACAATTCACGACTGCCGGTATAGAATGAAACGAGCGCGGCAAGAATCGCTAGCCCAAACGATTGCACGGCAAAAACCAACACTTGACCGCTTAAACTTTGGCGCACGATGAGCAACACGGTTGCACCCAGCGTGAGGAACGCTAACAGGTTAACCAGGCGAGAGAAAATTTCGACAGGCATACCAATCCTATTGGATAAAAAAGAATGTCATGACCGCCAGCAGAGCCAGCGCAAACGATCCGCTCAATAATTCCGGTACGCGAAACAAACGCAACTTGGCAAAGGTCGTTTCCAACGCGGCGATGGCTAGCGCGAGCAAGCCGATTTTGACGGCGAGCGCGATGAACGCAATGGCGAGATCAAGCGGCGCGAGCGTGAGCGCAATACCCCAGGGAAAAAAGAGATTCGCCAACAGCGTCAAGAACAAGAATAATTTCATCCCTGCCGCCCACTCGACGAGCGCGAGATAGCGTCCCGAGTATTCCAAGATCATCGCTTCGTGAATCATCGTCAATTCAAGATGCGTCGCGGGATTGTCCACCGGCAAGCGTCCTGTTTCGGCGAGCGCGACGATGAAAAAGGCGACAAACGCGAGCAAGTGTCCCGCGTTCAGCATCAATAGCGGGTCGGCGGCGACGCGCGCAATAATGTCGTTGAGACTCGTCGTGCCTGCGCGCAATGCCAGCGCAAAAATCGCCAGCATCACGGTTGGCTCAGTCAGCGCGGCAATTGCCATCTCGCGGCTTGCGCCCATGCCGCCGAATGCGCTCCCGGCATCGAGACCGGCAAGCGCGAGAAAAAATGTGCCGAGCAAAAAAAGATACATTAGCACGATGATATTGCCCATCAAGCCGAACGGTGTAGCAATCGTCAGCACGGGCACAATGAGCGCCGAGAGCAACATCGTCGCGGCGAGCAAGTACGGCGTGAATCGAAAAATCCACGACGTGTTTTCAGAGACGACCGCCTCTTTGGCAAACAGTTTTCGCAAATCAGAGTACGGTTGCCACACGCCCGCGCCGCGTCGTCCTTGCAAGCGCGCCTTGGTTTTTCGCACCACGCCAACCAACAGCGGCGCGCCCAGCGCGACGATCGCCAGTTGTCCCAGGTTGACTAGAATTTCCGTGAGCATCATCATCGCGTCACCATCAACAGCACGATCAGCGCGATCAAAATGTAGAGCAAATAACTATGCACATTGCCCGACTGAACGACGCGCGCCTCGTGCGTGAACCACTGAATGAATCGAACTAGCGGGCGATATAGCACATCGTCGAACACGGAGCGCGTTTCGTTGCGATATTCTATCGTATGAACAAAGAATCGCGATTCGGGATGAAATTCGATGTCGAGTTCTTTGACCGGGCGATAGAGCAAACCAAACACACGCTTGAACGGATTCGAGAACGCCGTCGCGGTGTACTCAAAGCGCGCGGTTTGGAAGGCGCGCCCACAGCCCCAGGTTTCGTAATAGCGTCGGCGCGTGTTGGCGCGAAGCAAGCGCAACGCAATGGGAATCGCGGCGAGCAGGAAAATAATCGCCAGCGCAATCCACAACGGCGACACCGTCGCAAACGAATTGTTGGCGACGAGTGTGCTGAAATCGAAATGCAAATCGGCGGAGGTGTGAATCAAATCGAATGTGGTCGAGTTGAGCATCGGCAAAATGATGAATGGCGCGACGCCGAGCGCAAGACACGCGAGTGCGAGCAACGCCATCGCCGCGCGCATCGTCGCCGCGACTTCGTGCGCGTGCGCGGCGTGTTCACTGCGCGGCAATGCCAGGAACGGAATGCCGAATGCTTTGACGAAACACGCGGCGGCGAGTCCGCTCGTCAACGCCAGCGCGGCGACCGCAATCGCAAAAATCAAATTGATGGCGTGCGACGAAATTTGAAAACTCAGCAAGAGCGATTGAAACGTCAGCCATTCGCTGATAAACCCGTTGAACGGAGGTAGTGCCGCAATCGAGATCGAGCCAATGAGAAAAAAGATCGCCGTCTGCGGCATTCGCTTGATGAGACCACCCATCTCTTCCATATTGCGCGTGTGCGTTGCGTGCAGAATTGCGCCAGCACCCATAAAAAGCAAACTCTTGAATGTTGCGTGATTCAGCGTGTGATACAAGCCCGCAACCAGCGCGAGCGCGGCGAGCGCATCCAATCGAAAAGTTTGAAACAGCATCGCCGCGCCGACACCGAGCAAAATAATGCCAATGTTCTCGACGCTGTGATAGGCGAGCAAGCGTTTGAGATCGTGTTCGACGAGCGCGTACAACACGCCCAACACTGCCGATCCCGCCGCGACAACCAGCACCGCACTGCCCCACCACGCGGGACCAACACCCAGCCAATCGAATGCGACGCGCACGAGACCGTAGACGCCGAGTTTGATCATCACGCCCGACATCAACGCCGACACATGACTCGGCGCGGCGGGATGCGCGCGCGGCAACCAAACGTGAAGTGGAATGATTCCCGCCTTTGATCCGAAACCCAACGCGAGCAAAACAAAAATCACATTCCGCGTTGTGCTATCCAACGTTGCTGATAACGCGCCCCATTCGACGAAATTTATTGTGCCAGTCGCGCGCGCCAATAACAAGAATCCAATGAAGAGCCCGGCAAAACCTGCGTGTGCCATCACAAAATAAACCCAGCCTGCGCGTTGCGTCTCCTCGCGTTCATTTTCGGTCATCACCAAGAAATATGACGCAAGCGACATTGCTTCCCACAACGCGAGGAACGTCAACACATTGCGTGCCAACGCGACCAAGATCATCGCCGCGAGAAATGAATTGAATGCGAATCCCATTCCGGCGAGCGATTGTTTGCCTTGGTACTCGCGCGTATAACCGATGGCATACAATGCGGCAGGAATCGCACCGACGGCGATGACTAGCACAAAGAACGCACTCAATCGATCCACGCCCAGCGCGACGCCGCCAATCGGCAAGAGGTCGGGCAGATTCATTTGCAGCGTGCCGCCTGCGATTCCCGCAATGGCTAACAGCAACGCGCCGATTGCGCCTAGCATAGCGAACGTATGCCCCACGACGCGCGAAACGCTCTCGTTGCCACCGGCGACCAACGCGCCCAATGCGCCTGCGCCAAAGCACGCCATCGTCACAAAAAATAGATTCTGCATCAGCGATTGGTCGAGCGTCATTGTTTCTTCTCCAGCGCGGCGAGAATTCCAGCAAGAATCGCGCGCGGCGTGGGTGGGCAACCCAAGACGATTACGTCGACTGGCACCAAGTCGGCGACCGCGCCCGCGATGCCATAACCGCCCGCAAACACGCCGCAATCTTTCGCGCAATCGCCGACGGCAACGACAATTTTTGGATCGGGCGTGGCGTCGTAGGTACGCTTGAGCGGCTCCGCCATGTTGCGCGTGACCGGTCCGGTGACCAGCAAACAATCGGCGTGGCGTGGCGACGCGACGAAATGCAAACCGAAGCGTTCGAGGTCATAGTATGGATTATTCAGCGCGCCAATTTCCAATTCACAGCCATTGCACGAACCCGCATCCACTTGACGAATGTGAAGCGAACGTCCGAAAAGTTTGCGCGCGCGCTCTTCAATCCGTTGCGCGACACGGTGAATTTGCACGTCGTCGCCAAACGGTACGAGCGGTTCGGTGACCACAGGGGTTTTGAAAATTTTACCGAACAAGGTTGACACTAGCCCTCCATCGAAAACCAGGTGTTGGCGAAACGCAGAAACAGCAAAACCCGTTGCCTTTAGGTCAACGGGTCTCTTGGCACGCCGACGAGGTTAGCTGACGGGTTCGGAGTCCAAAAGTGCCCCTACCGAGCAACGCTCGGATTCACCCCGCAAAACAGTGGTTCCCCCGTGTCTGTTTAGACTAGGCGATCAACCCCAAGACCGTGCCAATATTCTAGTGCGCGGTCGAAGTTGAACGCAGTGATTTGCGTTTGGCGGCGTGCGTTTTTTCTTCGGCTTGCAATTGCTGAAGCATGGTTTGCGTATTCGTTAGGTTTTTACTAAAAATCCGGCGGGCGACATCCAGCAGTTCGAACACTTGGGGATCGCGCACGCGATAATAGACGTTGGTGCCGTCCTTGCGCGCTTCCACAATGTTTTTGCTGCGCAGGATCGCGAGTTGCTGAGATACCCCGGGCGGTTCCATCGCTAACTGTGCTTGCAATTCATTCACGCCCAATTCACCATCACGCAACAATTCCAGGATTTTGATCCGCGCGGGATGCGCCAGAACTTTGAAAAATTCAGCTTTGAATTGACGAAGCGGGTCTTGCATACCACCTGGTCCTTAAACGCGCAGATTGCTATAACAATTATTTCAGTAATTTCAAACTTTTGCAATTATTATAACTTGAATTCAAGCGACCGTCAAATTGGCACGCCGCCTTTGGATGAGACAATGCTCCTATGACTGTAAGGCTATTGTTGGATTCACTGGCCGCGTTTAGAATAAGGCTGTTAGATGATTGCTCCGTTCTTAGCGCACTCGCATGATTGGCTTACCCCACGCGTCCAGCGTTGCACGAACTTGATTGTGGGTTTTCCACGGAAAGCACTCCGCTCATCGCCCATTCGCGAGATCTTGCATTAAAGCAGGCGATGCTCGAATAGCCCCAATGTTGCGGGTCTGAAATTTTATCGAGCCAACTGCTTTGCCGTAAATGGAATCTAGTGCAAGTTGGAGTTGCCAAGCGACGCACCCGCCGTTAGTCCACTTGGTGTGTCGCCGTCCAGGATTGTCAACCCAGCCAATTTTGCTTATTGGGATTCGTTGGCATCTGTTCTGGGTAACCACGTAACCAGCGCCACGCTAAACTTGACACTACACGCTCATCTCCTGCTCCGTTGCACCTAAAACCCAAGTAGCCCCTCACAGGGTGTCAGCACATTGGCGCAGTATGTTTACCGCGCTATGCGTGCTCGTTCCGACTCGGGATCAGTCTGAACTCACGCACTATGGCATGGAGCCACATTGCCACGCGACCATCGCGGATGCATTCACCCAATCGCGCGGCAGGAGATCAGAAACAGTACAACGCTGATCTCGAAAATTTCGTATTGGAGTAAAAATGAAAAAACTGTACCACGCGGTATTGCAAGGAACGATTGGACTGGGACTCGTCTTGCTTTTGCTCATTATCGGCTTGCCCCGCAATGCTCACGCCGCCAGTTTGATCCAAAATGGCGGGTTTGAGTCAGGCAATTTGTCTGGCTGGGAAACCGTGTCACCAATGTTTGCCGATGCCCAGTATGCACACAGTGGAATGTTTGGCGTTGGTTTTATCGGCACGGGCGATATTCGCCAAGTATTTGCCACCACCGCTGGACAAAAGTATACTGTGTCCGGCTGGGTGCGGGTTGACCAGGTCAGCGTCAAGCCCACCTGGGGCGGTTTGCGCGTGATCGTCACGGATTATGGCTGGGCGCAACTCGCGCAACAAACTGTAACTGCGGTTGCGAACAAGACTTGGGTCGCGATTAGTTTTACGTTTGTCGCAAAAAGCAATCAAGCGCGACTGGACTTGGCCAATTTCTCGAATGGCAAATTCAATGCGGCGGGCGATGATTTCAATGTGACAAGCGATAACGCGGCCGTACCAACCCGCGTTGCGCCGATTATAACAGCAACGCCAACCGCGACTGCGCCTGCCGTAGCAACGCCAATTAACGTGCCAACCAGCACGCCTGCACCGACTAGTGTTCCTGGCACTCTAGCTGATTGGAGCCAGCAAGCGCACGACGCGCAACGCACCGGCTATACCTCGGAAGACCCCGGCGCGAGCACTGCCTGGCAGTTCGCTTGGGCGTGGCAACCCGACGATATGACCAGTATGCCGCGCGGCGCGCAAGCCATCACCGGCGCCGGCTTGGTTCTGATGCCCGGCGGCGCGCAAGGGCTTTACGCCATTCGCCAAACCAACGGCACACTCGCTTGGAAAAAAACCGGCGTCTTTAACGCCGCCGCCGCATCTAGCCCCGATGGTTATTTTTATGTCGGCGGCGCGGATGGCAAACTCGCCAAACTCAATCCCGCCGATGGCACCACGCTTGCCACCTATGACGCGCACAGCCCCATCAACCACGCAGTCTTGCTCGTCGGCACTTTTGCTTTTGTCACCACCGATGACGGCAAACTGCACAAAGTAAATACCGCTACCATGACTGCCGCCTGGGTCTTTGCCGCACCCGGCAATTCCCTCGCCACCACTCCCGCTTCCTATTCGGCTTCCAAAGACCTCCTCGTTTTCGGCACCAAAGATTTGTATGTGCATGCTGTCCGCAACGCCGACGGCACGCCGCAATGGAACGTCAAACCCACCAGCTTGCCCGCCGGCGATTGCTATCCCTATTCCTACGAATATGGGTGGCCCGTCATCGCCGATTCTGCCAATGTCGTCTTGCTTCGCATGCGCTTGGGCAAAGGCGATGACTGGTTGTGGGGTCCCGGACCCAATGGCCGCTATCCCACCACCAACGCCGCGCTCAAATCCTGGCTCGATGCTAACGCGAACACCAAAGCGCTGTTCGCTTTGAATCTCGACACGGGCATGTCCAGTTTCACCCCTGCCGCCGCCAACGGCGGGATTGACGACACCTTCACCAATTGCAATTGGGGCACCAGCACCACTTCGACCATTGGTCCCATTCCCGTCCTCAAACCGGTCGGCACGAAACAGGTTGCCTACCTGACCTGGAAAAATGGCGATGTCGCCAATTCCAGTTGGGACGGGCGCTGGGATTCGCACATGGGCGAGATGGTATTGGATAACACCACCGTTCCCGGTTACTCGGCGGGCGATGTGCGGTTTGTCTATTTCGATGGCGGCGCGCTGACCGATGGCATGATCGCGGACGAAGTCTCGCCGCTGACGCTTGCGGGCAATACAATTTTTCACGCGCATTGGGGCGCGAGCGAATCTCGCACGATTGTGGATCGGTCCGATGCGCGCGGGAGTTCCCGCATCAATCCCATCACGACCAGCAAAAATCCGTCCGTGCTTCGCCGCCTCAGTGCGACAGATGTTCGCAACGACCTGACCCATTGGGCAACCGCCAGCTCGCTGAGTTTGTTTGGCGACACGCGCGCCTGGACCGGTCCGGGGTGGTGGGTCTTTTGGAATACGTGGGATCCGCCGACGCCGCCCGTGACCTCGGGTTACAGCGATGGCATGCGGCCGCGGTATACCTTTGTTGCCAACGGTCTCATTTATGTGGTGGGCAATGGCGGCAATATCTTCGCCCTGAAACATAA
>JBBIUF010000058.1:0-28739 GCA_037440365.1 Chloroflexota bacterium | reverse complement strand
TTTCTCGTGACGCCACGATACGCATTTGGGTAACATTTTCCCATGACGCCGCTCGCTCATCGCCGTTTCGCGTCTGTATTGAGTTTCAAATACCGTGCCAGTTCGTTCTCGCCCAAAAATCCGATCAAGGCATCGTCATTCATCACCGGCAATTCATCGGCTTCCGTCAGGGACATACGCGCGAGGGCAGTTGCCGCATTTTGTGTCGGCGTGAGGACCGTCCATCGATCACGCGGCGTCATCACGTCGCGCACGCGGCGCACGGTCCATTCATTGCGTCGCAACCGTTTGATGTGTGTCAGGGCGATCAAGCCTGCCAGCCGAGTGCCATCCATTACGGCAAAGGTTTGTTCGCGGTGCGGCAAGAGATGTTGCTCGACAAATTCGCTAATCGAAATTTCTGGCGACACGGTTTCATATACCCGTGTCATTAATTGTCCGACGGTCACATCGCGTAGAGTGGCTGTGACGATGGATTGGCGATAGCCATCACCCGCCGCGCTCCACAAGAAAAAGCCGATGAGGGCGTACCAAATTCCGCTGCTGTTAAATTCGCTAAAGAATTGCCAGCCGCCGAATGCGATCAACAAAATCGCGATGACTTGGCCCGTGCGCGCCGCCCACCAGGTGGCGCGGCGCAGATTGTGCGATGCGCCCCACAGGATTGCGCGGAGCACGCGTCCGCCGTCCAGTGGAAACCCAGGGGCAAGATTAAATAGCGCGAGCGAGCCGTTCGTTTGCGCTAAAATTCCGCACAAGAGAATGAGCGGCGTAAGCGAGACGCGGACGACGCGCGCATTGTCCGCGATCTGAAGCCACAGCCACGCGCTACCGAATACAGCCGCCAACGCCGCGCTCATCAACGGACCCATGATCGCAATCAGAAATTCGGTGGATGGGCGATCCGGTTCATCCGCAATTTGCGCGACGCCGCCGAAAATAAAAAGCGTAATGCGCTTGACTCCAATGCCGCGCTGAAGCGCCATCCATGAATGGGATAATTCGTGCGCGAGGATGGATGCGAACAAGAGCAGACTAGCGGCGATGCCGAGCGCAATCGACATCACATCGGCGCGCGCGCTGAACCGGCTGGGATGGAGGGCGCGAGGAAATTCGACAAAGCCCAGCGAGTATACTAACAAGATGACGATGATGAACCAGGACAAGTCCACCATGATGTCAATGCCCATAAGGCGAGCGATGCGAAAAGAGCCGCGCATGAAACTCCTTGTGACACAAAAACGCGGGAGAAGTTGATCCCCCGCGTTTCGCGGTGTGTGCTAATAACGGGCTAACGACCAAGGTAAGAAAATGGATTGACGTGGACACCACTGCGGATGACTTCAAAGTGCAAGTGGGGCCCCGTTGAATTACCTGTACTGCCGACGCGCCCAATCAACTGCCCTTTTTTCACCGAGTCGCCCACTTCAACGTTGAATGCGCTCAAATGTCCATAGCGTGTGAGATAGCCGTTGCCGTGATTGATGAGTATCATATTCCCATAGCCGACGGTGCTCCAGCCTGCCGTCACAATATACCCCGAATCAGCCGCATAGATCGGCGTGCCAATTGGCGCGCCAATATCAATGCCAGGATGATGCGTCCAGAATTTTTGCGTAATATGACCTGACACCGGCCAGCCAAAGTGACCAGTGCCACGTGCCGCGCTGGCAGGCACAGGCCCGCTGTATGCGGTGACTTGCTTGGGTTGGTATGGCTTGGAGCCGCCCGGGACCATCAGCGCTTGACCAACGGTCAAATTGTAATCTGGTCCCTTGAGATCATGATGCGCTTGATTGTATTCGAGATCGAGAATGTTTTGGATCAGCGTGTTGGTATTGTTCTTTGTGCTTTTGAATTTATTTGCAATGGCGGCGAGTGTGTCGCCGGTTTGCACGGTATACAAAACGCCGCTGACCGGCGGAATGTTAAGCGTTTGCCCAACCGACAACATGTCGGGATTGTCTTCGAGTTTGCCGTTCGCCCACAAAATTGAATCCGCGCTGATTTCAAATTGACTGCCGATATCGCTGACCGTGTCCCCGGGTTGGACGGTGTACTGGACGACATCATTGCGCACGCGCTTGGGTGTGTTCGTGATCGGATCGGGCGCGGTAAAAACCGGCGCTGGGTCGCCCGTGTTCACGCCATCGGGCAATACAATAGTATCATCCGTAGGGTCAGTGACGGCGGCGGTGTTTTGGGTTGCATTATTGGGCGAGAGCGAAATGCCGCTTGCGCCAATCGTCAAAACAACCAGGAGGATCAAGCCGACATGCGAAGCGATGCGCGTGAGTAATGGCATGTCGCCCGCAATGTCATGAATGAAATCACGAATCTGGAGAATCAGTGGGGCCGCCCACACGCGCAATCGTGCCATGAGCGACGGGTGATCCATATAGTCCCGCATTTCTTAAAAAGTGTCCTTGTTCAAGGTTGTCAGAAATTCCTTGTTGGTACGTGTTTTCATCAAGCGCGTAATGACTGGCTCGATAGCTTCGGCACCACCGCCCATCATATCCATCATACGGCGTAATGTCCAGACGCGCTGTAGCGTATCGTCGTCCAGCAGTAATTCTTCGCGCCGCGTGCTGGAACGCTCGGCGTCAATCGCCGGGAAAATGCGACGCTCCGCCAATTTGCGATTCAAATGGACCTCGCTGTTGCCGGTGCCTTTGAATTCTTCATAGATCAGATCGTCCATGCGGCTACCGGTATCCACGAGACATGTGCCAATGATGGTCAACGAGCCGCCTTCTTCCAAGTTGCGCGCCGCGCCGAAAAAATGTTTGGGCGGATAGAGCGCGGCTGGATCGAAACCGCCGGTGAGCGTGCGTCCGCTGGGTGGTACGACCAGGTTGTAAGCGCGCGCTAGCCGCGTGATCGAGTCTAGCATCACGACGACATCTTTGCCGCCTTCGACCAACCGTTTCGCGCGTTGCAATGCCATTTCCGCAACGCGCGTTTGATTTTCGACGACATCATCAAACGTGGACGAGAATACTTCGGCGTCAACCGAGCGATCCATATCCGTCACTTCTTCCGGGCGCTCGCCGATCAGCACGACCATCAAATGTGCGTCGGGATAATTTTCGCTAATGCCATTCGCCACTTGTTTGAGAATGGTGGTCTTGCCAGCTTTGGGCGGCGAGACGATCAATCCGCGCTGTCCGCGTCCAATCGGTGCGACTATATCGAGCAAGCGCGTTGCCAAAATGTTGGGCTTGGTTTCCAGTTTGTATTGCGCGTTGGGAAAAATCGGCGTGAGCTTGTCGTAATCGGGGCGGGCTTTTGCGGCTTCGGGATCCAGTCCATTGACCGCTTCGACGCGCAAGAGTCCGAAATACTTTTCGGTCTCTTTCGGCGGACGCACCTGACCGATCACCATATCGCCGGTGCGCAACCCAAAGCGGCGAATTTGCGATTGCGACACATAGACATCTTCGGGCCCCGGCAATAAATGGTCCGAGCGCAAAAAGCCGATCCCATCTTCGACAATTTGTAAGACGCCGCCGCCGAAAATTAACCCTTCGCGCTCGGCTTTGGCGCGGAGCAGGCGAAAAATCAGATCGGTTTTTTTCAAGCGCGTATAACCGCTAATCGTTTGCTCTTTAGCGATTTCGCGCAGGTCGGCGAGGGTTTTGTGATCGAGTTCAGAATAGTTGAGGGTGTCTGGCACGCGGGACTCCGTTACTGCGGGTAAATTGAATACGCGCGCGCGGTGTTATGCCGCGCGAGCGCAAACATTTGATTGACAACGTCAGGTGCAAAAAGAGTTTGCATTTGAAAAAACAAGGGAGAACATTTCAATACATGAGGCGAAATGCCAAGAGGTCGTGCTTGGAGACGACGATTGAACTAGCCCGATTATAGCATTTTTCGTTGCGCGCGTCAAATAGAATTTGACTAGGATTACCCCGCGGCCATTGCGAGCGGAGCGAGAAATCTCCGGCTCTGCAAACTAGATTTCTCCTCGTCCCATTCGGTCGTCGAAATGACACAACCGACTCGGCGCTGGACGAAATAGCCATCGTGCCGATGCGTGGTATAATCGCAAACCAGTTGTCCAGTGTGTCTCGTTAATTCAATCCGGTATATTATTCGCTTATGCTGATGCCTAAACTTGCCCGTGTGTTTTTGCTCCGCCGCGCCATTCTGCTCGTGTGGCAATCGGCGCGCGCGTGGACGCTGGCTAGCATTGTGCTGGTGGTTGTGCAAGGCGCATTGCCGCTTGGATTGCTTTACCTGATGAAACTGATCGTGGATACCGTGACGCTTGGCGCAACCAAGCAAACCGTCGCGTTCGAATCGGTCGCGTGGCTCATCGCCGCGTTGGGTGGCGCGACGGTGCTGGGCGCAATTGCGCAGTCGCTGGCGACGCTTGTCGGCGAAGCTCAAGCGCAAAACGTGACGGATGACGTGCAAAATATGATTCACGCGCAATCCGTGAAAATGGATTTGGCGTATTACGAAAATGCGGCGTATTACGATACCCTGCATCGTGCGCAACAAGAAGCGCCCTACCGCCCCGCTCGGATCGTGAATGAACTGGTGTCGGTCGCGCAAAGTGGACTCACGCTGACCGCGCTTGCCGCGCTCTTGCTCTCACTGCATTGGATCATCGCCTTGGTTTTGTTCGCCGCCGCGATCCCGGGTGTGGCGGTGCGCTTGCGCTACGCTAATCAAATGTATCGCTGGCAACGCGAGCGCACGGCGACCGAGCGTCTGTCGTGGTATCTGCACACGCTTGTGACGAGCGACACGGCGGCAAAAGAAGTGCGTCTGTTCAACCTGGGTGCGCTGTTAATGGAGCGTTATCGCGCCGTGCGTCAAAAATTGCGCGGCGAACGTCTGCGCCTTGCCTGGCATCGTTCGCTTGCGGATCTGGTGGCGCAAACGGTTGCCGCGCTTGCCGTGTTCGGCTCGTATGCGTTCATCGCGTATCAAACCGTGCAAGGTGCAATCACGCTCGGCGATCTCGTGATGTACTTTCAAGCGTTCCAACGCAGTCAAGCGTATCTGACGCAAATTTTTACTGGCCTCGCGGGCTTGTATGAAGACAGTCTCTTTTTGCAAAACCTGTACGAGTTTTTGGATCTCAAGCCGCGCCTCAGTGAATCTCAAACGCCGCGCGCGATTCCGCGTCCGCTTGCACGCGGGGTCACCTTCGACCGAGTGAGTTTTCAATATGCGGGATCGGCGCGTCACGCGCTTGCCGATATTTCGCTGACGATTCATCCTGGCGAACACATTGCGCTCGTCGGCGAAAATGGCTCTGGCAAGACGACGCTCGTAAAATTATTGTGCCGCTTGTACGATCCAACCCAGGGCGCGATTATGTTGGATGGAATTGATCTGCGCGAATTTTCCGGCGCGGCGTGGCGCGAAGAAATGAGTGTGGTGTTTCAGGATTACGCGCGCTATCATCTCACCGCGCGCGAAAATATCCGGTTGGGTAATCCGCATCTCGCGGAGGACGATGCGCGGATTATGGACGCGGCGCGCGCATCCGGCGCGGATGAAGTGATTGCGCGTTTGCCGCGCGGATACGACACCACACTAGGCAAATGGTTTGACGGCGAAGAGTTGAGCATTGGCGAATGGCAAAAGATCGCGTTGGCGCGCGCGTTCGTCCGCGATACGCCGATCTTGGTTTTGGACGAACCCACCAGCGCGCTCGACGCCGAATCCGAGTTCCAAGTGTTTCGCCAATTTCGCGCGCTTGCCACTGGACGCGCCGCCATTTTGATCAGTCATCGTTTTTCCACCGTGCGGATGGCGGACATGATCTATGTGATGGAACACGGGCGCGTGGTTGAACAGGGCAGTCACGCCGAGTTGATGCGCGCGAATGGAAAATATGCACGCATGTTTGAATTGCAAGCGGGTAATTATCGTTGAGGTTTTAGGCGAGGAGTTGCCGCGCGAGATGTACTGCGCCTTGCACCGGCATGGTCACGAGGTGCGGCACAAAATGAAATCCGCGTGCGTGCGTTGTCGCAAGTAAACGAGCGCGGACCATGTCCGTTTCGATCAGCACGCCGCCGGTCATGGCCAGTGGAATATCGTCGCGCAATTCCAATTGGCGCGCAACTGCGCTCACCGCGGCGGCGAGCGCATCGCCGGCATCATCCAAAATTTTTTGCGCGATCTCATCGCCCTGGCTTGCCACGTGGATCACAATCGGCGCGAGCCGCGCCAGATCGCCGGGTTTCAAATCGGACCGATAGACGCGCGCGATCAAATCCTTCGGCTCGCGCAAATTCCATTCTGCCAGAATGGCGTCCAACAGGCGGGTTGGCGCGCCGCGTCCATCGGCGGCTTGCGCGCACGCGCGGAGCGCATTGCGACCCAGGTCGTAGCCGCTCCCTTCATCGCCGATGCGATACCCCCAGCCGCCCGCGCGCGCGATGCGTCCGTCGCGCGCCTTGCCCCATGCAATCGAACCAGTGCCAGCGATCACGGCAATACCCCAATTATCGGATGAACCAGCGGCGAGAATGATCTCGGCGTCATTGACCACGCCCACGCGCTTGGCAACACGCGCTTCACCCCACGTCACAAATTGCGCGCGCTCTTCCGCGCGATCCGATCCGCTGATCCCAAAACACGCCGCCGCAACCATTTGCGTTTCGAGATGCGCTGACTCGAACGCCCGTTGAATCGCAACCAGAATTTCATTTTGCGCGGCGGTGAAACCATGCGCTTGTGGATTCGAGCCGCCCGCTTCGCCGTTACCCAAGACGTGGCCGCGGGTGTCTGCCAGTTGCGCGCGTGTGCGCGTGCCGCCGCCGTCAACGCCGATGACCAGGTTGCTCATGCGGCCTTGATCGCTTTCAACGAAAACATCAAGGGCAATTGCGGATATTGCTCTGGCAAGCGCCACCAGCCTGCCGCGTCTTGCACCATAAACCGAAACATTTGCCACGCGACAAATGGATATTCACGCAGTTCAATCACGCGCAAGCCCGCATCCACCAACGCGTTGAGAACGTCTTGAAAATTGAATGCCCACGCATACTCGGTTCCGTGAAAATCATTCATCGGATCGGCGTATGAGCCTTGGACCTCAAATCGGTCTGGCGTTGCCGTTGGAAAATAACGATAGCGCGCGCGCAAATCGGTTGGATGTTCATCGTCGAAAATATACGCGGTCGGATGCGCCTCGGCGATAAAAAATAATCCGCCCGGTTTCAAAAATTGCGCGACGATTTTTCCCCACGCGCGCAAATCGGGTAGCCAGGACAAGACACCGTGCGAGGTAAACACAATATCGAATTGACCGGTGAGCACATTCGGCAAATCGTACAGATTGGCTTGGATAAATTCAGCCGCGATGCCGGTTTCCTGCGCCAACGCGCGCGCGGTCTGGATGGCGTCGTCGGAAAAATCAATGCCGGTCACACGCGCGCCCAGTCGCGCCCAGTTCAGCGTGTCCATGCCAAAATGACATTGCAAATGCAACAGCGATTTGCCGCGCACATCGCCCAACCCGGCGCGCACGACAGAATCCAAGCGATTGTCGCCGCGCTTGAATCCAGCCACATCGTACATCTTGGAGGCGTAATTGATCCGCGTCCAATGATTCCACAATTTTTTATTCGATTCAAGAAATTGATCCATCATTGATTCCTGGTTTTCTAGTGTATGAGTGATTGACTCACCGACTCGGCGATGGCGCGATGCAACGCGACGCGAAATGTGCCGATTGCATCGGCGTTGTGGCGACCATAGTAGACGCGGTTCGTCATGCATGCGACGACGAGATCGCGCGCTGGATCGATCCAGAGCGAGGTCCCGGTAAAGCCCAAATGTCCGAAGGCTTGCGCGCTCAACGGGTGGCTTGCCGCGCCGGGATCGGGCGACCAGAGCGCGAACCCAATGCCGCGCCGCACGCCGCCATCCTGGGATTGTAATCGTTGCATCTCGGTGACGGTTGCCGATTTGATCACGCCAGCGCCATCGCGCCGATACATTTCGCCGAGCGCGGCAACGTCGTGCGCGCAACCAAACACGCCCGCATGACCCGCGACGCCGCCAAACGACCATGCATTTTCGTCATGCACCTCGCCGCACATGCGGCGATTTTGATGTGTGTAAAATTCGGTTGGCGCAACATTGACGCATGGAAGCGGACCATAGCCGATCGTGGTTAACCCAAGCGGCACGACGACGCGCTCATGCACCGTTTGATCGAGCGGACGCGCGGTGAGGCGTTCGATGGCAAAGCCGATCAGGATCAAGCCAATGTCCGAATAGACGACGCGCGTCCCGGTTGGATAAGCAAATGCTGAACCAAGCGCGGCGGCGTGGCGTTTCGCGCGCGCGTCGAGTTGCCACAGAGGTAACCACGCGGGCAAACCCGAATTGTGCGCGAGGAGCTGGCGGAACGTGATCGCGCTCGCGTCCACGCGCGTATTATTCGCAGGAACAATTTCGACAAATTTACCAGGTTGGAGTGGATCGGGATAAGGTGTGATCGCGCGCGTGCCGGAGAACTCTGGCAATATGTCGCTCACGGGTTGATCGAGCGCGACGCGACCTTGATCCACGAGTGTCATGAACGCGGTGACGGTAAACAGCTTGGACACGGACGCGAGATCAAACCGTGTGTTGGGTTGTGTCGGTTGTGTGCGCGTTTCGGGATCGAGCCAGCCGTACTCTTGCGCGTAAACGATTGCGCCGCCCACGCGAATTTCAAGTTGCGCCGCCGGAAAGGTTTTGCCGAGATGCTCGGCGATGAGCGAGTCGAGAATTGAGAAATTCATAAATCGGACGGAGGACGAAAAACGGAAGACAGAAAATCGCCAATGGATTTTTGTCTTCCGTCGCTTGTTCGTACCTAGCCGTCGTACTCCTTTGCCATTTTTGTCATCGCCGCCACGCTGTCGCTAAATCCGCCGGGGCGATTGCGTGCGTGCCATAGGCGCGTATATTCCTTGATCAAGCGCAAGGCGTCGCGCTTGAGTTCGCGTTTCAGCGCGTGCGCCTTGATTGCGTTTGTTTCGAGCGCGAGCAAGCCGCGCCGACAACCGTGCCGCAGTAAATCCGCCGCGCATTGATATTCAGCAAGGATCAGCGCGGCATCCGCGCGTTGCGATTTGGCTCGGGCAAGTGGTTTCACCGCGCGATCAATGGCGCGCAATGAATCGTGCAAACCGGTGATCGTGAGACCGTAATACTCGTTGATGATCTGATCGAGCGGTTTTTGCAACAGGCGGAACAAGAGCGATGAATTGTGCAGTTGCATTTGCGGCGCTTGATAGACATTACCGAGATTATACGCTACGCGCCCCAGGTTGCCCGTTGCATCGTCAAAGGCGAACAGACTGATCGCGCGCGCGATGTCGAGAGCGCGATTCGCCGCGAGCGACCAACTGACTGCCGCGCCGTAGGCAAAACCGAGATAACTCATCGGCAGATATTGCCAGTGATGATTGTCGCCCCAGTCTGTATTCAGCACGCCAATTGCGCCGTGCTTTAATCCGTTTTCCGCCGCGTTGACGATATTGCCGAGTGCGTTGTCAGTGCGTCCCGCGATGGTATTCCAGGTAGAGGTGCCGGGGCAAACGTAAAATGGAATGCCGGACTGGGCATATGCCGCGCTATTTTCGTCGAACGGGTGATCCGCTTCATAACCCCATTCGAGCGCGACGGCGTCACGCGGCAATTCGGGAATCAGTTCGGGATGCTCGGTGATAATGTCGCCCCAGAACATCATGGTGTGATTACGCGCGGCGACCTCGCGATAAATTTTTTTCAAGTAATCGAGATAGACGGGACCCACGCCGCGTGCTTTGACCTCGGCTTGACTGCGCCCCTGACCCAGGTCAATGGTTTCGTCGAGACCCACGTTGAATTGGCGCGACGAAAAGTTCGGTAAGAGTTCGTCATACCATTCGCACACCAATGCCAAACTGCGCGGATCGCCAGGATTGAGCGAGAACGGCTCGGCGAAATGTCCCCAGCGCGTGTCACACCCGTTCGGCGCTTCGGCGAGCGGGCGGTATTTTCGGTGGATGAGCCAGGGACGCAAATGCCCAAATGAATTTTGATTGGGTACCAATTCGATAAAGCGTTCGCGGCAATAGGCATCCAGCGCGAGAATTTCACCCGCCGTGAGCGGCGAAGCGTTGTGCCAAACAAGGCGATGATTGCGATACGCAAAGGTGTGTTCGAGGTACAATTGCACTTGATTGATTTTCCAATTTGCGAACAGGTCAATCAACTCGAACAACGTTTGCATCGTCGGAACCTTGTCGCGCGATACATCAAGCATGACGCCGCGATTAGCGAAATCCGGCGCGTCGCTGATGTGCGCGAACGGCACATGGTTTTTGCTCTGCGCGATTATTTGACTGAGCGTATTGACCGCGTAAAAAATGCCGCGCGGCGATCCGGCGGTCACCGCGATCCCCGTTTCGCTAATCGTGATTTCATACGCTTCGGCGTTGGTCAGGCGCGCCGCGTCCACGCGCAGAGTCGCGCCGATTTCATTGGGCGCGCCGCTGGCTGTTGCCGCAAGCGACCATGCGATATTGTGTTTGGCGAGTGCCAGGCACAAGCGTTCGCCGCTGAACAATAATTCTTGCGCGGGCGCGCCGAGCAAGGCGATGCGTTTGTCGGAAGCAAGTTTGTACTTGCCCTCGCGCCATTCCAGTTGACGCGGCATCGGCAATAAAATCAGGGTTGCATTTATTCCAGTCATCGGATCCTCGATTCTCAATGTTCTGATTTTAGTTTTGCGATCATGGCGTATTCGCGATATGGCGTGAACCCAAACTTGCCGTAGAAATGCACCAGATCAGTCCAATCAATCACGCAACCGCGAATTCCGGCGTCGCGCAACTGGCATAACCCGGCATCGAGCAATGCGCCGCCATATTTTTTGCCGCGCGTATCTGCGCTCACGCCTATCGGTCCCAATTGTCCCCAGGGCTTGGGCAAGCGGTGCATGTAAAAGCGTTCAATCGGGCGCTCGGAATTTTCGTAGGTCAAGCGCGCAAAACCATCCACGCCGCGCGCGGTGAGCAGGAGCATCAAGTCGGACATGCGTCCGTGTTCGCGCAAAAATTCTTCAAACTCGAAACGCCACCGCCCGGGAAATTCGCGTCGAAAAAATTCGCGCAGGGCGGCTTTATCGCCGGATTGCGCGGGGCGAATCAGCGCGTCAATGGCATAGGGCGTGCGCGCATAATGTTGCAGATCGCTGGCGACATCAAATTCGCGCGCGCCGTGATCACGTTCGATGTAACCGCGTTGCGCGAAATAATCCAGGTTGCCCAATTGCACCGGATAGCCGGGCGTGAACGGATGCAAGCTTGCGCCGAGCCGATACTGGGTGCAACCGCGCGCGGCAAGCCAGGTTTCTGCCCAGACGAGTAATTCACTGCCGATGCCGCGCCGTTGATAGTTAGGTAAGACGGCAATGGCATCAATCCAGCCATGGCGCGGCGCGGCGGTTTGCGGATCGTTGGGCAACAGGCTCGCCAGGACGAATCCGACGGCGGTATCGTTTACGCTGGCGATCTGTCCTGCCTGGATTGCGTCGGTTGCTGGGCGCGTGTTGTATTCCGCCAAACGCGGGGTGATAGCCAGGTCTGCGCCGCACGCGGTATTCCAAATCGTTGCCAGTGCGGCATTGTCGGCGGAAACAAAGGGACGCAACATGCCTATTCCTCAACCAGCCGCGACTCGATTTTTTGCCAGGCGGCGGGCGGAAATACGGCATTGAATTCGTCGCCGTTGCCGCGGCGCGCAAACATCTCTTGGCCTAGCACCAACTCTTTCCATTTCAAAAAATGCCGAGTTTCCAAATGCGCCGCACGCGCATCCGCATCGCGGTATATTTCAAACAGGCTAAAATGGGTTGGGTCTTTTTGATCTTGCAACACATCAAAGCGGATGATCCCAGGTTCCAAAATGGTTTGGCGCGCATTGTCAGTCGTCGCGGTTTTGTATGCTTCGACGAATTCTGGCTTGAGATAATGATGAAATTGAAAGATGAGCATGGTTGTGACTCCTTTCCTACATTCCCGCGCCGAGTGGATACAGCCCTGGCAATGCGACGGGTAATCTGCCGCGTGGTTTGGCTTGACCGGTGAGGATTGCGGCGGCGGCTTTAATCAGCGGCGGATTCGTGCCATAGGTGGCGAGGTACGTGGTCACGTTGGGCAGATACATCAAATCGTAGGGCGAGCGCACCGCCACAATTATGAGCGGCACATTTTCTTTTTGCAATGCCGCGACGAGATCAACTTGCGTTTTATTTTTCGCCACGTCGTTGGTTGCCACGATCACGGTGCGTGTGCCATCTTTCGCAATGCCTACAACGCTCGCGATCTCGTTGGGCTGGGGTTGCGCGTTCACGCTCATGGTCGTTGCGCCGAGCAAATTACCCAAACCTAGTGGGCCCATTTCGACGACGAGCAATTTTGCGTCTGACTTGAGCGGGATCAATTTTGCATCATCACGCAACAAGGTGATCGCTTGCAGTGCCACGTCGCGCGAAAGATTTTTTGTTTCAATAGCGCCAACGCGATCGGGGGTTTGCGTCTGGTGATTATTGGCGAGGATGGCGAACTTTTCTTTCGCGAGCAACACGCGCCGCACGGCTTGATCGAGCCGTGCCATGGGAAGCTCGCCGCGCTTGACCATGTCTACCAACGCTTGATGCACTTGGCGATGCAGGGCATACCCGGTTTGGAACAATAACACATCCGCTCCGGCTTGGAACGAAGTGGTTGCCGCTTTGGGCGCGGGATAACCGCTGGTTGCGAGAGCGCCCATCGTCAACTCATCCGTCATCACGAGTCCGTCGAATTTCATTTCGCCGCGCATTAAATCGGTCAGCACTTTCGGGGAAAGCGTCGCGGCGAGACCGGGGGTTGGATCAATTGCGGGAAACGTAATGTGCGCGGACATGATCCCGGCAATGTGTGCTTGGATTGCCGCTTGGAACGGGACAAACTCGACCGCGTTCAAACGCGCGCGATCATGTGGCACAGTGGGCAGAGCGACGTGCGAATCCACGCCGGTGTCGCCGTGACCCGGAAAATGTTTGCCAACGGCGATCACGCCCTGGTCTTGCATCGCCGTTGCGAACGCGACGCCAAACTCGGCGACACGTTTTGGATCAGACCCGAACGAGCGTGTGCCGATGATGGGATTTTGCGGATTGTTGTTCACGTCGAGATCGGGTGCGAGATCCATATTAAATCCAAGCGCGAGCATTTCAGCACTGAGGGCTTTGGCGATTGCACGCGCGTTCGCAACGTCGCCGGTTGCGCCAATCGCCATCTGTCCGGGAAACTCGGTAAAGCCCTTGTCTTCGCGCAAGCGCGCCACGATGCCGCCTTCTTGATCAATCGTGATGAACAAGCCTGGGTCGCCATTTTGCCGTGCCACTGTTTGCAAATCGGCGTTGAGTTGTGCGATCTGCGTTGGCGAGGCGACGTTGCGGTCATAATAGATTACGCCGCCGATGTGAAGCTGGGATAGATCGTCGCGCAAGTCCTGGGACAGCGCGGTGCCGTCAAAGCCGACGAGCATGACTTGGCCCACTTTTTGTTCAAGCGTCATGTGGGCAAGTAAAGACTCGGTTTGCAAAGTTGGAGCGGGTGGGTTAGTGCTAGGCATGGGTGTCACCAAAGTTGGAGATATGCTCACGTTTGCGGTACGTGTGGGCGGACTCGAACTGGATGGTCGCGTTGGCGCGGGCGCGCAACGGCTGGCTAACGCGACGACGATAACGCCAAGCGCGAGCCGCGTCAAGATTGAATTACGCATTCCGTTTCACCCATCATCGGGTTTGGGTTTAGGCGGCGCTTCGGTCACGATGTAGAGCGGACGATTTTTTACTTCGTCATAAATGCGTCCCAGGTATTCGCCGATGACGCCAAGAAAAATTAATTGCACGCCGCCGAGAAAAAGTACCGAGATGAGCGTGGTGGCTTGGCCGTGAAAGGGATCATTGCCTGCGAGCCGCAGAATGGCGACAATGGGAATGGCGATTAACGCGAGGATCGAAACGCCAAAGCCCATGGACGTGGCAAATTGGAGCGGTACATAGGAAAAACCCGTGATCGCATCGGTGGCAAATTTGAGCATTTTGCGAAACGGGTATTGCGTGGTTCCGGCGAAGCGTTCCTGGCGTTCGTACTGGATGCCGATTTGCTTAAAGCCGACCCACACCGACAAGCCGCGCATAAAGCGATGATGCTCGCGCAATTGGCGCAGAGCCAGGACGACCTGGCGATCAATCAAACGAAAGTCGCCAGTGTCCGGTGGAATCTTGATGGAGGCGACGCGCCCGATGAGCCGATAAAACAACGAGGCGGTGAACAGTTTGAAAAATGTTTCGCCTTGGCGCTTGGCGCGTTGCGCGTACACCACGTGATAACCGGCGCGCCATTGCGCGACGAGGTCCGGGACTACTTCCGGCGGGTCTTGCAAATCTGAATCAATAATCACGACGGCATCGCCTTCCGCGTAATCAATTCCGGCGGAAATGGCGATCTGGTGTCCAAAGTTGCGCGAGAAATTGATGATCTGAACGCGCGGATCGCGGGCGCGCAACTCGTGTCCGATCTCGGGTGAGCGATCGCGACTGCCATCAAAAACTAAAATTAATTCAGCATCGCCATCCAGTTGATCCATCACGGCCGCCATGCGCCGATGGAATTCCGGCAAGGTGGCTTGTTCGTTAAACACGGGGGCGATAATCGAGTAACGAGGTCTGGGCATAATTCACACAGGCAAAACCTGACAGGCCTTTGGCAAGACCTGTCAGGTCTGACGCTATTTATTTAGTGATTTCCCATTTGTCCGCATAGAACGGTACATACGTGCCAGCGTTCACGTCGTACCACGTGAGCGGCGGATACATAAAGGGCAACAACACGCCGCCGATACCGCTGGACGTGGCGTTGCTGTCGGTCGCAAAGGCATTCAAGTTGCCTTTGGGTGGTTGCACGTACGGGTACGAGGTTTTGAATTCTTTGGCCTTGTTCGTCGTGCTGGGCTTGAGCGAGCCGCTCAAGAGTTGCATGGCGACGGGCGAGTTGTTCTGATTGTTCTTGTAAATCTTGTCGTCAGCGGGCAACCAACCGGTAACGCGCGTCTTGGTGTCGATGGGATCGGTGAGATAGCGCTCGAACATCATGACCACCGGGAGTTGATCGTTGAAGACGGCAGTGACATCGGCGACATAGGGTTTCTGGACTTCGGGATCGAACCCTTCTGCCATTTTCGTGATCGAGTCTTTCAGGTTGATCTTTTTGCCATCGGGCGTGGTTTGCGTATACGGAAAGTTCATGCCACGCGCGCCCACTGCGCCTTCGGGATCATTCTTCCAGCCAGCCGCCACCGTGCCGGGAAGCAGGTTATAGTCGAACGAGACGTAGGGGTGAAAGTACGTAAAGCGGAAGCCAATGTCCATTGCAATTTGATACGAGCCAGCATGAGCAACATTGGCGCGTTCGGAGGATTGATACGGCTTGACTGTGATCTTGATGCCGAACTTGTTGAGTTGTTGTGCAACGTTTTCGGACGACGCAAGGTATTCGGTAAAGTCAGCGGGCACCATCAGTTCGTATGCCATCGGCTTGCCTTTATCGTCAACCCAAATGCCATCCGCACCTTTTTTGAAGCCGAGACCGGTGAGCAGGGCTTCGGCTTTGGTTGGGTTGTAATCGTACGTGTTCAGTTTTGCAATTTGCGCGGCAGAAAGCCAGGTCGGTACAGCGGCGTCGGTAAAGCCGGCTTCGTATTTGACCGGGCGGCACGCATCGCCAAATGCGACCTTGCAGTTTTGCACGCGATCAATTGCATACGCAATCGCTTGGCGCACTTCTTTTTTGCCGAGCGGATAGACATCGTTGTTAAAGTACATGCCGGGACCATTGGTGCCAGGTCCGCCGAGGATGGTGATCTGCGAACCGAGCGCGCGCAGGGTATCCAGGTTCGCCGGGCTGTACGCGTTTGAGGAATAGTCCATGTCGCCGGAAAGATAGAGCGGCATGTCCTGAACGGTATCGCCATAGTAAATCACGACTTTGTCGAAATCAATCTTGTCGGCGTTAAAGCCGGTTGCATTCTTGACCATCGTCATTTGCGCTTCGGTCACGCTCTTGGGATCGATGTTGTAGGGGCCATAGACGACGGCAGTTGCCGGGCGGAAGGCGTTCATTTCATCGAGCGTTTTGGTGACATCGGTGCTCTTGCGATCCGCATTCGCTTTGCGGAAAGCGGCGGCGGCGTCCATCCATTTGCCGAATTGCGAGTACGGGCGCGTGGTCACCGAACGCACGATTTGGTCGAGAATGGCGGGACCTGGTTTTGTAATCTGGAATTCAACTGTGGTGTCATCTTTCGCGACCACATCTTGCAGAGAAGCCCACGAACCGCTATTTTGTATCCACAGGATGTTCCATGTACCGACGACATCTTTCGAACTAAACGCGGTGCCGTCACTCCATTTCATTCCCTTTTTCAAGGATACCGTTAGTTTGGTCACCGATGCCGCGGCGGGAGCCGCAGTTGGCGCAACGGTCGGTGCGGCGGCAGGCGCGGCGGTTGGCGCTGGTGCGCTGGTTGGCGCGGTAGTCGGTGCAGGCGCCTTGGTTGGTGCGGTAGTCGGCGCTGGCGCTTGCGTTGGTGCGGCAGTCGGCGCTGGCGCTTGCGTTGGCGCAGGCGTCGCGGCAGGCGCGCACGCGACGGCTAACACAAACAGCGCAGTTAGCGCGGCGAACAACAGAATCTTTTTCATTCTACTTTTCCTCCGAGAATTGAGTGTTGGGGTGAATTGGCACACAATAAATTATTACTTTGGGCATTACCTCCTTGTTGTTAATGCTTGTTTAGTTTGATCGCCACGACGATTACGGCAATAAAAATCAAGCCGATGCCGAGTGACGTAACGGTGACAATGAATTCCGCTGTGCCGGGAGTTTGAAACAGGAGCAAACCCGCTGAAATGAGAACTAGAAAAAACGCAATGCGGAACCAAGCGAGTCCGATTTCTGGATTCATATGCAATCTAGCGTGTCAACCGTAAATGGTAAATGAACCTTGCGTTTCATGCTGGACGATTGACCAAATGGCAAGCGACCATTGCGCCATGCGTTACCGTCAACTCTGGGGTCATCGTTTCACATTGTTGGCCTAGAAACTGTGGACAACGCGGATGAAACGCGCACCCGGTCGGCAAGCGCAATAAACTGGGCACGTCCATGCTTCGCAGTTCGATATGTTTTTTGCGCCGGGTGACTTCGGGGTCGGCTTCTGGGATGGCTGAGAGCAGAACCTGGGTGTAGGGATGTTGCGGGTTCTCAACCAGTTGGCGCGCGGGCGACAACTCAACCAGGCGACCCAGGTACATTACGCCGATGCGGCCTTCCCACGCAAAATATTTTGCGAGCGCGAGGTCGTGTGTGATGAACAGCACCGCGAGTCCCATCGCCTCTTTCAATTTCGAGAGTGTGTGGAGCAAACTGATACGGATCGAAACATCCACCATCGAAACGGCTTCGTCGGCAACAATGAACGACGGGTTGACGGTGAGCGCGCGCGCGATGGAAACGCGTTGGCGTTGTCCGCCGGATAGTTGATGCGGATATTTGTCGAGAAAATCATCCGGCGGCGTGAGGTCGACCATTTCGAGCAACTCACGCACGCGTTGGGTGGTTTGCGCGTCGCCGTGCGTCAAGCCATGATGGCGCAAGGGCGTAGCGATGATTTCGGCAATGGTATGCGCTGGGTTGAGCGAGGCATACGGGTCTTGATGAATCATTTGCACGCCGAGCCGAAATTGTTTGTACTCTGTGCCGCGCAGATGCGTAATGTCTTGATTTTTGTATGCAATGTGTCCGGCCGAAACGGGGAGGACGCCAGCGATCATTTTGCCGGTGGTCGTTTTGCCGCATCCGGATTCGCCGACGAGACACATGATCTCGCCTTCGCCGATCGTCAGCGACACGTCGTCCACGGCTTTGATGATTTGCCGCTTGATCTGAAATGTGCGCGAGACATGCTCGAGCGTGATAATTGGATTGGCCATTGGACTAGTCCCGTTTAGGCTTTGAACTTGTCTGCGGCTTGGCGCGCGCTTTGCCAATGCCAACAGGCAACCGCATGTCCCGGTTGGATCATTTCAAATTCGGGTTCCTGGATCTTGCAGGTTTGATCGGCGAGCGGACAGCGCGGATGGAATTTGCATCCGGTCGGCAGATCAATCAAATCCGGCGGCGAACCTGGGATCGAGGTCAGGCGATCTTTTGTGCCTTTGAGCGTCGGCACGGCGTTGATCAAGCCGATGGTATAGGGATGATGCGGGTCTTGGAATGTTGTTGCGACATCGGCGAGTTCGACGAGCTTGCCGGCGTAGACTGTCGCCACGCGGTCGGCGAGTTCAGCGGCAAGCGACAAGTCATGCGAAATAAAAATGAGCGAGAAATTCAGCTTCGTCCGCAACTCTTTCAATACATCCATAATGTTGCGTTGCGTCAGAATGTCGAGCGCGGTGGTCGGTTCGTCGAGAATCAGCAGTTGCGGCTCGAGCAGTAAGCCGAGCGCGATCAAAACGCGCTGGCGCATCCCGCCCGACAATTCGTGCGGAAACGATTTCCACACGCGCTCTGGGTCGAGGCGCACCATGGTCAGCACCTGGCGCGCGCGTTCTTCCAGCGCGCGCCCTTGCACATAGTGGTGCGCGCTGGAGGTGTCGGCAAACTGTTCCGAGATTTTCAAGACGGGGTTTAGCGCGTTGAGCGCGGATTGAAAAACCATCGCGCATTCTTTCCAGCGAAATTCGCGGAGCGCTTTGCCTTTGAGCGTGAGGGCGTCGCGCGTGATCCCGTCGCGCGTGTAGAGGGCTTGACCCTGCGTGATCTTGGCGGTGCTAGGTAAGAGTTGCACAATCCCCAAGCCGAGGGTTGTTTTGCCGGAGCCGCTTTCGCCGATCAACGCAAGCGCCTCGCCGCGTTGTACATCGAACGAAACGTTGCGGATCGCTTGCACACGCCCGCGTCGCGCTTGATATTCGATGGATAGGTTTTGAACGGAGAGAGTTGGTTGCATTTTAATTTCAGATGGATGATTGCAGATTGCGGTTTGGGCTTTCACCCTGCAATGTGCGATTTGAAATCGGCGAATCGATTAGACGCTGGTGCGTAGTCTGGGATTGAACACTTGGTCGAGTGAACGCGCAAATGTGACGAGCGATAATTGGAACAGGACGATCGCGCTAATTGGTGCAAGGATGCTCCACATGGCTTGTTGGTTATATAGCACGCCACGCGCTTGCGCCGCCGTAATCATCACGCCCCAGTTACTGCCCGAGTATGGTACGATGCCGAGAAATACCAGGCTGGTTTGTTGATAAATTGCAAATGTCATGGTGCCAATCATGGAGATGACGATGAACGACATCATGTTCGGCAAGAGTTCGCTGAAAATAATGTTGCGTGTGCCGAGGTCGAGCATCGTGGCCGCTTCGATATAGTCGCGCTGTTTGAGCGACAAGACCTGGCTCCGCACTTGGCGCGCGAGCGAGGGCCAATCTAGGAACGCCATCAGCAGAGAAAAGGTGATCGGGTCGCCGAGTTTGATCACGGTTGCCGCGACTGCCAGCAAAGGTAATTTCGGAATGGTTAGCCAGATGTTGACGAGTTCCATCAACAGGCTGTCCATAGTGCCGCCGGCGAACGCGCTAAACGCGCCGACCACGACGCCCAAGAGGGTTGCCACCAAGCCGGTGAGAAATGCGACGGTGACAATATCCTTACCGCCGTTGATCAATTTGCGGAGGTTGTCTTGACCTTGAAAATCGGTGCCCAGCCAGTGTCGGCTCGAAAGACCCTGGTTGATGTCGGCGACGTTGGCGGAATCTTCGGGCGGCCAAACGTAGGGTCCCACAAAGGCGAGCAGAGCGATCACCAGCATCAGACTAAAGCCAAACATGCCGATTTTGTTGCGTGCCAGAATCTTGAATGTCTTGACGGTCTCGCGCCACGTTTGGGCAAGAAAAGCGGCGAGGGTCTTCATCCGTTGCCTCCTCCGGCGATGCGAATGCGTGGATCGAGCCAGCCGTAGAGCAAATCGGCGAGGAGGTTTGCCACGACCACCGCCGCGGTAATGACGATAAAGATGCCTTGCATCACCGGATAATCGCGTTGCGAAATGGCTTGCGCGAGTTGAAAGCCGATGCCGCGATAGGTGAACAAGCTTTCCAACAACACCGAGCCGCCGACGGCGAACCCAATCGTGATCGCGAGGCGGGTGAACAAGGGCAAGGTGGCATTGCGTCCGACGTACGCGCTAAGGATTCTGAAATCGGACAAGCCACGCGCGCGCGCCACGGTCACATAATCTTCGCCGAGTGTCGTGATTGTGTTGCTTTTCATGATCAACATCCACGAGCCGATGGACGACAGCACATAAACCAGCGCAAGGACTTTGACGTGGTTGAAAATATCGGCGATGAAAGCGAGGGAGAATTCCGGTTGCATGCCGGACGAATACGCGCCGCGCGTTTCCATGATCGGCACCCATTTCCAAATTACGCTGATGAACAAAATCGCAAGCAAGCCGATGATGTACGGCGAAATGGCGTCGAGAATGGCGGCGAGATTGCTTAACAGGTGATCGACCCACGTGTCATGCGCGTAAGCCATGAGCGCGCCGAGGGCGATGCCGAGGGTGAAGGTGATGAACAGCGACAGCCCGACGCTAAACACGGTCCAGGGTAACACCGCCGCGATAATGTCGGACACTTTGAGCCCGCGCGATTTGTACGAAGTGCCGAAATCGCCGCGCGCCACGTTGCCAAGATAATCAAAGTACTGCAGATACGCGGGTTCATCGAGGTTGATGTTCATCAACGAGGCGGCTTGGTTACGCGCGTCGTCGGCGGACATGCCCGCTGTGGTGAGGTCTTGAATGAGAATGTCCACCGCGTTGCCAGGCATTGCGCGGATAACAAAAAAGGTAATGGTTGTGACGACCCAGACCGTAAACAGCGCTTTCAGAAGGCGGCGGAACAAAAAGTTGGATGTAATCCGCTCGAGGAGCGCCTGCGGGCGAGTGGTGTCTGAGCGGGTAGTTGAGGTTACTGCCATAGGGACCTCGCAAAAAGACAGAGTGGTCTATACCACTATGTACCAATTATAGCACGAGTCAGATGAGGCGTCAACGGTAACGGCGCGCACCTCATCCTGCTTTGGTCCCGCACTCGGGACAAAATTTTGCACCATTCAGAGGCGAACCGCATTTTGCGCAGTTGACGGGCGCTGGGGCGGCGCGTTCAATCTTGGTGCCGCACTCGGGACAGAATTTTGCGCCGTGCGTTGCCGCGTTACACTTGGGACAATTGTCGGCGACGGGTTGGGTCATGGGCGCGCCGCACTCGGGACAAAATTTGGTGCCTGGGGGCGCAACCGTACCGTCTTTCGGACAGCGCGCGAGATTGGTTGAAGCGTGCTTGGCGGCTTGGCTTGCCGCTTGGACGGCGTCGCCGATGCCGAACGCATCCGCAAAACCTTTCAGCACATTGCCCGCTTGCTCGGCTTGGGCGCGCGCCACTTCATTTTTGCGCGGTGTGTCGTCGTTACAAAACCCAGTTTGCGGATCGAAATCGGAGGGGCAGACAAACAGTTTGCACGTGGGACATTCGTGAAAGCGATCGGCGACTTGCTTCCAATGTGCTTCGAGTTGTTGTGGCGTGAGCGTATACACATAGCGCGGGTCGTGACCCAGGACCGAGTCGGCCGCCACGCCGCCGACGAGCGGCACTTTGCGGAGAAACCCACCCATCATGTTCTTGCCAATGTCTTGCGCGATTGTGCCTGCGACATCCGGTGAACTGCGAAACTCGCGCGAACACTTGTCGCAATAAAAAACTGCGAACGGTCCCGCGCCGTCATTCCGTACATCATAACGAGGCATTCGAGTGGTCATTCAATCCTCCTGTGTTTATTCCTCGCCAAAATAATCCAGGTCAATTTTTTTGACCGTATAGGTTGCCATTTCTGTAACACCGACACCATGATCAATCATGAGTTGTGCCAATTGTTCGCCGTCGAGCAAAACAATTTTCTTTTCAATACGAGTAACATAATCATGCGCATCTTGCGAAAACTGTGATGTGGTAATCAAAACGCCTTTGCGAGCGCGTTGTCCTTCCAGACTTCCTGCGAACGCTTGCACGACAGGTCTTCCAACATTAGCTTCCCATCTTTTAGCTTGAATGTATACTGCGTCTAGACCCAGGCGATCTTCTTTGATAATTCCGTCAATTCCTCCGTCTCCACTGCGTCCAATAGCTTCCCCCGCGTCTTTGCGCGAGCCGCCATATCCCATTGTTACAAGTAAATCCACAACCAGTCGCTCGAAAAATCTAGGCGAACACTTTTTTATTCGTTCGAGCAATTCCTGGGCAAGTTCATGTCTCAAGTTTTGGTAACTGGATTCCAAAATTTCTTCGGGAGTTTGATTGGGCTCGTCTTCTTTTTGATTTTGTCTGTTTTCTTGTTTGGACGTATTTTTGAATTCAATAAATTCGGGGAACTGCATTAAGAATTTGATATCAATTTCTGGAGGAGGATTTTTCAAAATATTTTGTCCCCGTTGAGTAATCTTAAATCTCCCGCGTCCGGTTGATTCAATTAGCCCGGCTTTTTTAAGATGTGTTCGTGCCCACCCAACGCGATTATCAAACCTCGACTGCATACCACTGGGTAGAATTTCATCAAGATCTGAATCGCTCAAGTGAAGTCCAATAGCGATTGGTTCGATGACTTCATCAGCCGTATGCTCTTTCCCGTCGTTCAAGGCATTCAAAAATGGTAGCATGATTTTTTGGAAACCAGGTATAGGCATATTGTCACCTTCCGAGATTTTATTTTAAAATATAGTACGTCCCTTTTTTATCGCCCATTTTTAATAGCACATCTTGTTCAACCAGATCAGCCAGATCGCGGCGGATGGTTTCTTCGCTCACATCGGGAAACAGATCGCGGTAATCGCGGTTGGCAATGCGCTTGTGCTTGGCAATAAATTCAAGTGCGGCTTGCTGACGCTCGTTCAAATCTAAATGCCGCCATTTGCTTTGATCGATTTGAGCGCTGACGAGCTTTTCGCCGGGACCGCGCAGGGTCAAGCGAAATCCATTTGTCGTTTCGGCGAAACGCGGCGCGGGCAAACCCCACTCGCGCATCAGGCGAATAATGCGATCAATGCCATAGCCCAGCCGCTCGATGAAACCCAGGTCGGCGAGCACTTGGGCGATCACTTCGTTGCGCGAAAAACGTTCGTCCACGATATTGTCAACGGTAATGTGACCTGGCAAGCGTCCCGGACTGTACACTTCGATGCGGTCGCTGAACATCATGACACGAATTTCGTCGCCGCGAATCGCGTAATCGCGGTGCGCGACAGCGTTGACGATGGCTTCGCGCACCGCCGGGATGGGATACTCGGCGCGGTCGGCGCGTTGCAATGAATCGATCCGCGCGCCTTTACGCATATTCGCGACGAGCCACGCTTCAACGCGGCGAATTTGTTCGGGCAGTGGACCGCGCACAATTTCGCGCAAGAATGCATCGTCCATTTGTTTGCCGGAATAACGCGCCAGCAAAATTTCCGCGCTCGGGAACGCGCGTTGCGGGTCGCGCCCAAAAAGCAAATAACCAGAGGTGGTTGGACGCAGGACGCCATTTTCTTTCGTGAGACATCCGCGCCGCAACAAGAGATCGTGGACCGCATCGCGTTTTGCAGGCGCCTCGCCGAGAAATACGGTGGCATATTTTTGCACGAGCGTTTCATCAAGGTCGTCAAGTGTGGCGTTGGGCGCGGCGAGCGATTCAAAATTGGCTTCGCCGCGTTCGCGCAAGAGTTGGCGGAGCTGACGCGGACCTAGGCTCACATTTTTCTTGCCGGCGCGCGCGAGATATTTGCCGCGCAATGAATAGGCGTGTGGCAAACCTTGCGCGACTTGGATCACGAGGATTGATTTTTCTTCGAGGGTTACGCTTTCAGGACGCGGTAGAATCAGCGGCGGTTCACAGCGCAAGCCCGCGGCAAGCGCTTTGTCAATCGCCGCATCGAGCGCGCGCACGCCGCGCATGTCGCCACTCGGATCGACGCCCAATAACACAATGCCGCCGTCCGTATTGGCGAACGCGGCAAGTGTTTCAGCGAGGCGATTGAGCGCGACGGCTTCAACTTCAAACGCCGTCGTCTCGTTTTGGCCTTGGTGGTATAGCGCGGAGATTTCTTCGGTGTTCATGCAAAACCTAAACCCGAAGGGTTTTTGCCAACCCTTCGGGTTTGTGCTAGCCGATCAAGGGGAACATCAAGGGCAACATGCCGCCTTTGGGGGTGGGCGTGGCTGTGCCGGGCGCAATAAACCCAAGCGCCGTCTCGATCAAGAGGAGCGCCCAGCCGACCACGCAACACGCGACGAGGAAAAAAATCACCCCGGCGATGATGGCGCGGTTGCCGCCGCTCCGGCGTTCGGCAGGCGCGTCATAGTCGCCATAGTTGGTCGGTTGCGAATACGCGTACTGTGGCGATGGGCGATCGTCCGCGATGGGTGCGGTGGCACGCGGAGTTGGCGCGGCGACGGTATGAACATCGGTTCCGCATGACCCGCAAAAACGTTGATTGCTTGCAACTTGGCTTCCGCAATTTGGGCAAATAACCAAGGGTTGCTCCTTTCCGAGTAAAATTTTTCGCTTGAGAATGAGGTGCGGCAGAAATCTATTTGGCTTTGGCGATGCGCGCGGATGCCGCTGAGCGCGCGTGGCGGGTCACTGTGGCGCGTTCGATCGGATGGCGTACCGCGCGCGCGCGGGTCAACGCGACCGGTAACACTTGGTCCATGCGTTCGACGTAAACAAATTGCATCTCGCGCTGGATTTTTTTCGGCACGTCGATCATATCCTTTTCGTTCTTTTTCGGAATGAGCATCGTCGTTAATCCGGCGCGATGCGCGGCGAGAACCTTGTCGCGCAAACCACCGATGGGCAAGACTCGTCCGCGTAAGGTGATTTCGCCCGTCATGGCAACTTCTTTATGCACGGCGCGTTGCGAGAGCGCGCTGATGAGCGCGGTCGCCATTGTGATTCCAGCGGAGGGCCCATCTTTTGGAATCGCGCCTTCGGGAACATGAATATGAATATCGAGCTTGTCAAAATTATTTTTCAAGCCGAGTTCTTGCGCGTGCGTGCGCGCATACGAGAGCGCGGCTTGCGCCGATTCCTGCATCACATCGCCGAGTTGTCCGGTTAATTGCAAATTGCCTTTACCGCGCATCAGCGTCACTTCGACCGCCATGGTATCGCCACCTGCTTCGGATACGGCGACGCCGGTGGCCACGCCGACCTGGTCTTGCTCTTCGGCGATGCCATACGTAAAGCGCGTGGGGCCCAGGTATTTGAACAAGGATTCGCGGGTGATGTGCGTGGGCGCGCGCTTGTCTTCCGCGACCAGCCGCGCAATTTTGCGACAGACGTTTGCGACTTCGCGTTCAAAGTTGCGGACCCCGGCTTCGTAGGTATATTCACGGACGAGACTGCGAATGGCTTCATCGGAAAACTTGGGCGCGCGGCTCAAGCCATGTTCTTCCATCTGACGCGGAATCAAAAAATGTTTGGCAATCGCAACTTTTTCTTCTTCGATGTAACCAGGGAACTCGATTACTTCCATGCGGTCACGGAGCGCGGGTGGAATGGGATCGAGAATGTTCGCCGTCGTAATGAACATGACCTTGGAGAGATCATACGCCACGTCGAGATAGTGATCGCTGAACGCATTATTCTGTTCTGGGTCGAGCACTTCCAAGAGTGCCGCGCTCGGATCACCGCGAAAGTCTGCGCCGATCTTGTCCACTTCGTCGAGCATGAACACAGGATTGATTGTCGCGGCGCGTTTCATCGTTTGGATGATGCGTCCGGGCATGGCGCCGATATAGGTGCGGCGATGTCCGCGAATCTCAGCTTCGTCATGGATGCCGCCAAGCGAGACGCGCACGAACGAGCGTCCGAGGGCTTGGGCGATTGAGCGGCCCATGGACGTTTTGCCGGTGCCGGGAGGACCCACGAAACACAAAATCGGTGAGCGCATTTTTTCGGCGGCGAGTTTGCGCACCGCCATGTATTCCAGGATGCGCTCTTTGGCTTTTTTCAAACCGTAATGCTGTTCGTCCAATAATTTTGCGGCGGCGGCGATATCGAGATTGTCGGTAGTGAGTTTGGTCCATGGCAACGCGATCAGCCAATCCACATATGTGCGGATGATGCCCACTTCGGGCGCGGCGCCGGGCATTTGTCCCAGCCGCTCTAGCTCGTGGTCAACTTTTTCTTTGACTTCTTTGGGCATGCCGGCATTCGCCGCTTTTTCGCGCAGTTCGTTGACTTCGCGTGCCTGCGTATCCATCTCGCCGAGTTCGTGCTGAATGATCCGCATTTGTTCGCGCAAATAGTACTCGCGTTGCGTCTTGTCCACTTCTTCCTGGACTTGGGTGTGAATCTTGCTTTGCAATTCCAGCACGTCGAGTTCTTTAGCAAGCAGGATTGAAATTTTTTGCAGACGTGCAATCGCATCAAACGTTTCGAGCAATTCCTGGCGTTTGCCCAATTCCATATTGAGCGTCGAGCCGATCAGGTCGGCGAGCCAGCCGGGGTTGTCGGCATTCATGGCGGCGATGTAGGCGTCGTCCGGCAAGTTCTGGCTCAGGTGGACGGTTTTTTCAAAGAGCGCCAGCACCGCGCGCATCAACGCTTCGGTTGCCAAATCTTTTTCGTTCGATTCGGCGATCTTGATCACGCGCGCGCGAATGTACGGATCGGTTTGTGTGATTTCGACAATCTTGACGCGCGCTTCGCCTTGCGCGATCACGTTCGTCGTGCCGTCTGGCATGCGCAGCATTCTGCCCACCGTCACTTGCGTGCCGACGGGAAAGAGATCATCGGTGGTGGGGTCTTGCAATTCCGGATCGCGTTGCAAAAACACGATGAGGGGCTGGTTTTCCGCAATCGCCATTTCGACGGCGCGAATCGAGCGTTCGCGTCCGACGATGAGCGGGCTCATTAAATGTGGAAAGACGACCGTGTCGCGCACCGGGATGAGCGCGAATTCCAATGTGTCCACGATGACAGGCGTGGTCGAGCGGGGCGCTTTGAGTGCGCCGTTCTTTCTGGGCATGCATGACTCCTAAGCTAACGTGGCGGAATAATAGCACATTGGGGTAAGGGTGTCAAAGGATTACCAATTTGCGATTTTGAATTGCGGCGCGTTTCAATCTGTTTCCACTGGTTGCGCGTGTTCGGCAAACCATGCCGCGCGCGCTTCGGCGACAATAAAGAGCGAACCGGTGACGCAAATGACATCGTGCGGGTCGGCGTGTTGCCGCGCGGCGCGCAACGCGCTTGGCACATCCGGGGCGGTGGATGTGCCAAGCGCATACTCGGAAGCGAGTGTGGCTAACTTGGCTGGGTCGGCGGCGCGCGGATTGCGCGAGCGGGTGAGGATGAGCGAATCCGCGTGCGGTAAAATTTCTGCGAACATGCCGACGATGTCCTTGTCGTTTGACGCGCCAAAGACGATGTGCAAACGCGCCTGGGGAAACAGCGCGCGGCACGTTTCGATCACCTGTCGCGCCGAATCGGCATTGTGCGCGCCATCCACGATCAGGCACGGCGCTTGCGCCAAGACTTCAAAGCGTCCGACCCATTTTACATTGGCTAAACCTTCGCGAATGGCGTGGTTGGAAATTGGGTTGCCTTGCTCGCGTAACTGGGCGAGCGCGGCGAGCGCAGTGGTGACATTCGCCAGTTGGTGCTGTCCGAGCAGAGCCAGATCAAAAGGCACCAGTTCAAAGGCGGAATCGCGCAGACATTTCCAAAGCAAGCGTTGTCCGCCCAAGGTATGTTCGAGCGCAGTGACTTGATAACGGGTTGCGCCGATTTGGAATTCGAGCGCGGGATCAACATACGTGAGTGGCGCGTTGAGGTCACCCGCGCGCGCCTGGAGCGCGCTCAGTGCCTCGGCGTACCGTTGCGGCGCAACGATGACTGGCACATGGGGTTTGATGATCCCGGCTTTTTCGCGCGCAATCTGCGCGATGGTGTCGCCGAGGATGGCGGTGTGATCGTATGACAGCGCGGTGATGATGGCGAGGCGCGGGGTGACCACATTGGTTGCATCGAGCCGCCCGCCGAGTCCGACTTCGAGCACCGCGATCTCGACGCCGCGTTGCGCGAAATAATCAAACGCAAGCGCGGTCATGATCTCGAACGTCGTGATCCCGGGAATCTCGGCGGCAAGCGATTGGATTTTCGCGATGCCGGCAACCACGTCCGCCGGTTCGATCATGTTGCCGTTGACGCGGATGCGTTCGCGAAAGGTGTGCAAATGCGGCGAGGTGTACAATCCGGTGCGCTGGTGATTCGCGCGCAACACGCTGTCAATTAGCGCGGCGGTTGAACCTTTGCCTTTGGTTCCGGCGATATGAATTGTTTGAAAGCGCGTGTGCGGATTGCCGAGAGCCGCGAGCAAGCGTTCCATGCGCGACAGAGCAAACGTCTTGGACGTGTACTCGCCGGCGGGGGTCACTTCAAAATTAGTGAATGAGTAAATGTAATTCAGCGCATCGTGGTAATTCATCGGGGGTGAGTTCCAATCTAAGAAACGATTCAATGTCTAGGATTCTATCTCATCCGATGAAAAACGCAAGCATGACA
>JBBIUF010000057.1:0-29225 GCA_037440365.1 Chloroflexota bacterium | reverse complement strand
TTAGCGCAGTGAGCCGCGATGTGTTCCTGGCGATTCCACGCGCGCAACGCGAAGCCGCGCTCGCGCTCGGCGCAACGCGCTGGGAAACGATTAGCGCGGTATTGATTCCCTACGGCTTGTCCGGCATTCTCGGCGCGGTGATCCTGGGTCTAGGGCGCGCGCTCGGCGAAACCGTTGCGGTCACCATGGTCATTGGCAACAATCTTGACTTGTCCGCCTCGATCTTGCATCCGGGCTATACCATGGCAAGCATCATTGCCAACGAATTTGCCGAAGCGACCTATCCACTCTATTTACAATCACTAATTCAAATCGCAGTCGTCTTATTTGCGATCACGCTTCTGCTGAATATCGTAGCGCGCTTGCTCGTGTGGCGGGTAGCACGCCGCATTCCGACGGAGGCGCGCGCATGACCACCACCCAATTGATGCAAACAAATGCGCGCGGCGGACATTTTCAACGCCGCAAAATCGGGAACGCCGTGATGTTGGCACTGGCTGGCATTGCCACCTTACTGGCGATTGTGCCACTTGTGTGGATCATTGCGTATGTCACACTAGAAGGCGCGCGCTTTCTCAACGTCGATTTTCTGACCCAACTGCCAACCCCCGTCGGCGTCCCAGGCGGCGGCATCGCCAATGCCATCATTGGCTCCGCCATCGTCGTTGCGATTGCGTGCGTGATCGCGATTCCAATCAGCATCGTCGCCGCGCTCTATGTGACCGATCATGCCAATACGCCGCTCGGTATCGCCGTGCGCTTTAGCACCGATGTCATGTCTGGCATTCCGTCCATTGTTGTCGGCTTGTTTGCCTATGCACTCATCGTTCTGCCACAAAAACAGTTTTCCGCGCTCGCCGGTGGCGTGGCGCTCGCCGTGATCATGACGCCAATTGTATTGCGCACAACCGAAGAAATGCTCAAGCTCGTGCCGCGCAATTTGCGCGAAGGCTCGCTCGCGCTCGGCGCATCGAACTGGCGCACTTCAGTCCAAGTGTTACTGCCCGCCGCATTGAACGGCGTAGTAACCGGCATCATGCTCGGCATTGCGCGCGTAGCCGGTGAAGCCGCGCCGATGATCTTTACCGCATTCGGCAATCCATTTTTCAATACCGACATCAACCAACCCATCGCCACCCTGCCCCACATGATTTTCGTCTATGCTATTTCACCGTACAAAGACTGGCACGATAAAGCATGGACAACCGCCTTTGTGCTGATCGCCTTTGTGCTAGGGCTAAACATCCTGGCGCGTTTATTGACCTGGTGGCGCGCGCGACGCTTGGGCTCCTAGTTGTGGAGAATTTTTAAATGACACTGAATCAAAATCTAAAAATGTTCACGCGCGCGCTGGCGGGCAACGAAAATACGGCAACCCCCGACACGCTCAGCGCCAAGCTCCGCGTGCAACATCTGAATTTTTACTATGGCACTTTTCGCGCGGTCGCCGATATCAACCTGGATATTCCCGAACATCACATTACCGCCATCATCGGCTCATCGGGCTGTGGCAAGTCTACCCTGCTCCGCACGATCAATCGCATGGGCGATCTCGTGCCGAACGCGCGCGTTGAAGGCCAAGTATTGCTCGACGGCGAAAATATCTTTGCGCCGCATGTGGACGTGGTGGATGTGCGCCGCCGAGTCGGCATGGTATTCCAGCGCCCCAACCCATTTCCGAAATCCATTTATGATAACGTCGTGTTTGGTCCCCGCTTGCTCGGCATTCACCGCAAGAGCGATCTCGATGGCATTGTCGAAAAATCGTTGCGCGGCGCGGCATTGTGGGACGAGGTCAAGGACAAGTTGCGCGAATCGGGCTTGGCACTGTCCGGTGGACAACAACAACGCCTGTGCATCGCGCGCGCGCTGGCTGTGGAGCCAGAAGTAATCTTGATGGACGAACCAGCTTCCGCGCTCGATCCGATTGCGACGTACAAAGTCGAAGAGTTGATGCAACAATTGCGCGCGGCGTATACCATCGTCATCGTGACGCACAATATGCAACAAGCCGCGCGCGCCTCGGACTATACCGCGTTTATGAATATGAACGCGCAACGCGCCGGCACACTCGTTGAGTTTGACGCAACAAAAGAGATTTTCACAAATCCCAAAAAGAAAGAAACCGAAGATTACATTACCGGAAAATTTGGCTAACCCCCAACCCGCCCGGTCAGTCAGGAGACCTTATGCCCCGCGATACGTTTGGCAGTCAACTCACCACGCTGAAACACGATCTTTTGCAACTCGGACTAGATGCCACTCAAACGATTGGTCAAAGTGTGGACGCGCTCAAGGCGCGCGACCGCGCGCTCGCCAATACGATCATCGCGCACGACGACGAGATCAATCGCCTGCGCTATGACATTGAGGAGCGGAGTTACGAATTGATCGCCACGCAACAACCCCTCGCCAGCGATTTGCGCGAAATCATTTCGATCTTGCTGATCGCCATCGAATTGGAACGGATCGCCGATCACGCCAAGAACCTGGCGGAGATTGTGATCTATATGGGCGACGAACCACTGCTCAAGCCGCTGATTGATATTCCGCGCATGGCAGAACTGTTGCAAGACATGCTCCAGCACGCACTCGATGCGTTCGCGCGCAATGACGCCGACCTGGGTCGCGCCGTGTGCAGTGAAGATGATCAGATTGACAATCTCTATACGCAGATTTTTCGCGAACTGCTGACGTACATTATGCAAGACCCGCACACGGTTAGCCGCGCGCTCAATTTATTGTTCGCCGCGCACAACTTGGAACGCATCGGCGACCGCATCACCAATATCGGCGAGCGCGTGATCTATGCGGCAACAGGCAAACTAGAAGAATTGAACGTCGGCTCGCAACCTCAAAATCAATCTTGACAAGGACCGATTATGCACATTCTCGTCACGAATGACGACGGCATTAACTCGCCCGGTATTCTCGCGCTTGCGCAAGCCATGCGGACGCTCGGCGAGGTCACAATTCTCGCGCCCGATCACAACTGGTCGGCTTCCGGCCATGTCAAAACCCTGGATCGGCCCCTGCGCGTCAAACAAGTCCAGCTTGGCGATGGCACGCTCGGCTGGGCGTGCGATGGCGCGCCCTCTGATTGCGTCTCACTAGCGAGTCATGGTTTCATCGAACAAAAATTTAACCTAGTCGTGTCCGGCATCAACGCCGGCGCAAACCTAGGTCACGATGTCACCTATTCCGGCACCGTGACCGCGGCGATGGAAGCGGCGATCTGGGGCATTCCCGCCGTCGCGTTCTCGCTCGACCTGCCGGATAATCCCGTCAGCATTGATTACGCGGCGGCGGCGCGCATCGCCTTGCGCGTGGCCCAAGCCGTGCCACGGTACACTTTGCCGCCAGATGTCTTACTCAACGTCAACATCCCGTCTGTACCAGAAGATCAAATCAAGGGTTTTCGAATTTCGCGGATGGGTTTGCGCGTCTATCACGATAAAATGGACAAACGCACCGATCCGCGCGGACGACCCTATTATTGGATCATTGGCGACTCGCCGACCGGCGTGCCGGACCGCGGCACCGACATTGGCACGCTCGCGGATCAGTATGTCTCGATCACGCCGATCCAACTAGACCTGACCGCGTACCAAATCATGCCCGACCTGGATACCTGGGATTGGAACGCCACGCCCGCAAAGTGAGACCGAACGAATGACCACGCTTTTGCTTGTTGAAGATGATCAAACCCTGCGCGAAACGCTCGTCTATAACCTCACGCGCGAAAATTATACCGTGATCGAAACCGGTGACGGCGTCACCGCGCTTGATCTCGCGCGCGAAAAAACACCGGACCTGATCCTGCTCGATGTCATGTTACCGGGTCTCGATGGCTTGACCGTGTGCCGCACCTTGCGCCGCGAATTCGACGTGCCGATCATTTTGCTCACGGCGCGCACAGGCGAAGTGGATCGCATCGTCGGCTTGGATTCAGGCGCGGACGATTACATCACCAAACCGTTCTCGCTCGGCGAATTGCTCGCGCGTCTACGCGCCATCTTGCGGCGCGGGCATCGCGAACCCGAAACGAAATTACAAGCGAATGATCTCACGCTCGATCTCGTCGGACATCGCGCCACACGCGCGGGGCAAACCTTAAACCTTGCGCCCAAAGAATTCGATCTGCTGGCTGAATTGATTCGGCACAAGGGGGCCGTGTTGACCCGTGATCTGTTACTACAACGGGTCTGGGGTTTCGATTTCGGCGGCGACACGCGGACGGTGGACGTGCATATCCGCTGGTTGCGCGAAAAAATCGAGCAAGACCCAGCAAACCCCACCCGCATCGAAACCGTACGCGGGCTGGGTTATCGGTTTGAGGGTTGAGGCAATGGACACTCCATTACTTTTGACCACCCTGGTTGCCATTGTATTTGGACTTGCGGCGTTGTACTGGAAACGCCAGCACGCTCAGTTGCGCGATCAAACCAGCTCGGCTCAGCGCGCGCGCGATACGGCGCGCGACGAATTGGAGCGGCTCCGCTCACAGTGGGATGCGATCAGCGCTAGTCTCGCCGAAGGCATCCTCGTCGTCAACGCTGACGCGCGCATTGTGTTTCTCAATCCCGCGGCGGAAAATTTGCTCGCCGTGCATAATGGCGTTGGCCGCGCGTTTAGCCAAGTCACCTGGGATCTGAATTTGCAACCGCTCGTCGCCGAAGTGATCGCGCACCGCGCCGAGTCGCTCGCGCAAACGGTGGTCAAAGACGACCGCGCATTTCAATTCAGCGCGCGCGCATTTTCCGCCGGCGCCATCGTCGCCATCACCGAAGTCACCGAACTACAACGCTTGGGGCGCGTGCGCCGCGATTTTGTCGCCAATATCTCACACGAACTCCGCACGCCGGTTACCTCACTCGGTTTGATCGCCGAGACGTTGACGAATGAGATCGACCCCAGCGCGCCCGCGCAAACCTGGCTGACCAAATTACATCGCCAAATTGATGTCTTGCGTCAACTGACCGACGAGTTGATGGACCTGGCACTGATCGAATCGGGTCAAATGCCGATCACCTTGCGCGACACCACTGCCACCGAATTGATCACGCCCCTCATTGAACTCTATCAGCCGCAAGCCGAACGCAAGCAGATCACACTCACCTGTACGGTCACGGGCGAATTACGAGTCTTGGCTGATGCGGGTGGCGCGCGCAAAGTCTTGGGTAACCTAGTACAGAACGCGATCAAATTTACGCCAGAGCACGGCAACATCAGTGTGACCGCACTCGCCGTGGACGAGCAGATCGAAATCACGGTCACCGATAGCGGGATTGGGATCGCCCCACGCGATCTCCCGCGCATCTTTGAACGGTTTTACAAAGTAGACCGCGCGCGCGTTCAAAACGGCGTCAAAAGCACAGGGCTAGGGCTCGCAATTGCCAAGCACATTGTTGAGGCGCACGGCGGCAAAATTTGGGCGGAAAGTATCGAAGGCAAAGGGTCGGCATTTCACTTTACCATGCCGCGCGCATAGAACTTGCGGATCCAAAGTTAGTACCGTATCGTCTCTTGAACACCCTGCGCTTGTCCCATACAATAGCGGCGGAGGTAATTGTATGAACCGTCGCATGGCGCTTGTCTGTATCGTGATTGCATTTGGCTTGCTCACCGCGATCACTCAGGCAATTTTATCAGCGACTGCCGCACCGCAAACCAACTCCACCCTTTATCTGCCCTTGATCCAAAGCCAACCCTTGCCCACGCTTGCCCCCGGTCCCACACTCGGCGGTTGTCCCATGTTCCCAAGCAACAATGTCTGGAACACACGCATTGACACCTTGCCCGTCGATCCAAAATCCACAACGTATATCGCCACCATCGGCGCGACCCGCGCGTTCCATCCAGATTTTGGCGCAAATTGGAATGGCGGACCGTTCGGCATTCCATATACGACTGCGCCGAGTAGTCAAGCCGCTGTGCCGATCACATTCCTATATAGCGGCGAAAGCGATCCCAGTCCATACCCAATCCCGCCAAACGCGCCAGTTGAGAACGGCAGTGATCGACACGTTCTGGTTCTGCAACAAGGCACTTGCTTGCTGTACGAATTATATAATGCCTCAACCAGTAACGGTGGCGCATCCTGGTCAGCAGACTCGGGCGCAAAATTTGATCTAAACTCGAACTCATTGCGTCCAGCCGGTTGGACATCAGCGGATGCGGCGGGCTTGCCGATGCTTCCCGGTTTGGTGCGGTATGATGAAGTTGCCGCGGGCGCGATCAATCACGCAATCCGATTTACCATTCGTGGCACAAACGGCGCATACCTTTGGCCCGCGCGTCATCGCACCACCTCGCCGCTCAACGCCAACATGCCGCCCATGGGACAACGCTTTCGCTTGAAAGCATCATTCAACCTGTCTGGCTTGGCACCGCAAATCCAAGTCATCTTTACCGCGTTCAAACATTATGGCATCATCGTAGCGGACAACGGAAGCGATTGGTACGTCAGCGGCGCGCCAGATGCGCGCTGGGATGATTCGATGCTGGTCAATGCCTTTAATCAAATTCACGGTTCGGATTTTGAAGCAGTGGACGAAACGAGTTTGATGGTAAATTCTGATTCAGGGCAAACCCAACCGCCATAAAAAAACGGCAGGCGTACATTGCGCCTGCCGTTTTTACGTTACGCAAAAAATCCAACACCGACCGTCCCTGGGCCTGCGTGCGTTGTGATGGACGCGCCAATCGTATAGATCGGAATGGCTTGGAGCCCCAGCGCAGTTTGCAAATCGCGTTGCAACTGTTGCGCCACTGGCCGATCATCGGCATGCATCACGCAGACACGCGCATCCGGCGAGCGCAAGCATTGCTCGACCACGAGTTCTTTCAAGCGCGTCAGCGCGTGGCGGTGCGTGCGAATTTTTTCGAGCACTTCAACTTTGCCATTTTGCAATTCCAGAATCGGTTTGATCTGCAACGCGCTTCCAATCAACGCCGACGCGCCGCCGATCCGCCCGCCCTTTTGCAAATACTCTAGCGTCGCAATCACAAAATACGTGCGCCCGCGCGGAACCATCGCTTGCAAGCGGCGCATAATTTCATCGGCACTCACTCCGCTTTCCGCCCACTCGGTTGCCGCGATCACCATGCTAGCCAGGTTGCCACCCACTTGCCGTGTATCCAAAATCCGAATGTCCGCATTGATAAATTCTTCTTGCTTGGCCGTTAGCGCGGAACGCACCGTGCCGCTGACATCCGACGACGGATGAATCGAAAGAATTGTTTGCGCGCTCGCCAACTGCCGCCGATAGGCATCCAATAGATCGCCCACGAGCGGCGCGGCAGTCTTGGGTAACTGCGGCGAGATTTTCAAGCGGCGGATAAATTCGGCATACGTCATGCTCACGTCTTCAAAAAAACTGTCCTGTCCAAATAAAACAATCTGCGGCACCACCACAATCTGATGCGCGGCGGCAAACCCCGGCGGCAACGTGGCCGTGGTATCAGTCACAATCCGAATCATCCTGCCTCCTTGGCGATTACAATCTAACGGCGTTCGATGATATAATCCGCCGCAATGCTATTCTACCCGATTTCTCTACACTGCGTCAAAACCAATTTCCGGAGTTCCGTATGCTGACCATCGAAAAAATTGACACGACCTCGAAAAACCAGGTGCGCCGTTTTGTGAAATTGCCGTTTCGCCTCTACGCCAAGCATCCCCAATGGGTGCCGCCACTCTTCGCCGACGCGGACTTGCAACTCAACAAGAAAAAACATCCGTTTTACGAACACTCGGACGCCGATTTTTTCATCGCGCGCGGCGACGGCCGCGACGTGGGACGCATCGCCGTCATCGAAAATCGCGCGTTTAATCAATATCACCAAACTCGCCAAGCCCAGTTTTATTTGTTCGATTGCGAAAACGATCAAATGATCGCCAACGCCTTGTTTGAAAAGGCATTTGAATGGGCGCGCGCACGCAACCTGGATCACATCGTCGGGCCCAAAGGGTTCGGGCCGCTAGATGGCTATGGCATTCTCGTCGAAGGATTTGAGCATCGCCAAATGATGACGATGATGAATTATAATTTTGACTACTATCCACGTCTCATCGAGTCAATCGGTTTTACGAAAGAAGTGGACTTTGTGTCATGCTACTTGAGCGCAGACGCCTTTCGCCTCGACGAGCGCATCCATCGGATTGCAGAGCGCGCGGCGGCGAAAAGCGGCTTGCGCGTGGTGCGCTTCAAGAACAAGAACACATTGCTCGCGTGGGCGAATCGGATTGGGCAAGCGTACAATCAGGCGTTCGTGAAAAACTGGGAGTACTATCCGTTGACCGAACGCGAAATTTCGTTCGTCGTGGATAATATCATGATCATTGCCGATCCGCGTTTGATCAAGATCATTGCGCACGGCGATGACGTGGTGGGCTTTTTGTTTGCGTTTCCGGATGTATCCGCCGCGTTGCAACGCGCCCAAGGCAATCTTTTGCCGCTCGGCTTGCCGGATTTATTACTGGAGATGAAACGAACGAAATGGGTCGCGCTGAACGGAGCCGGCATCTTGCCGGAATTTCAAGGGCGCGGCGGCAACGCCTTGTTGTACTCGGAGATGGAAAACACAGTTCACGAGTTTAATTTTGAACACGCGGACTTGACCCAGGTCGCCGAGACTGCCGTGCAAATGCGGCAGGACTTGATCAACCTGGGTGGCAAGGCGTACAAAAATCATCGCGTCTATCATCGAGCCGTCTAACCCTGCCAACCGCCAATGCGCGGCGTGATCCCGGCTTAACCCGCGGCGGTGGCTTGACGGCGGTCGAGCGCAAACAACGCAAAACCCGTGAATCGCAACGCCCCGCTCACCACCAGCGCGCCGCCCAAACCAATCCAATCCGCGAGCGCCGTCCCGACGAGCGGCGAAGCAACCGTGGAGAGAAATTGCAAACTCTGCGCGAGCGCAACAAACGTCGCGCTGTATTCAGCGGGAAACGTCTTCATCAATTCATCGAAAAAAACCAGGTCGAGTCCCGCTTGAAAAATTCCCCCTATACAGGCATAGAGCGTAATCAACTCGACCCGATGTGTGAACGCGGTCAGCACCGGATACAGCGACAAACCCAGGGTCGTCCACAATAACACAAAACGTCCGCCCCGTTGCTTCGATTCCCGCGACCAGAGAAAATAACCAACCAACAGAATCCCCGTTTGCGCGGTGTTGATGATCCCGATCCAGGCGTCATCCGCTTGAACCTCGCGCACGTAATACAGCGGAAACAGGGGAACCGCCAGCGTCGCTCCGGAAAAGTAGACAAACCGTTTGACCATGAACGACACAAACGCCGGTTGCCCGCGAATCAAATCCACAAAACCACTAACGCGTTGTTTGACCGATTGACCTTCCACGCGCGGCGGCACATCCACATCGGGCAAGGTGATGTGGCTCGAAAAATAATAACTGATCAAGCCGCCCACGGACAAACCGATAAATACTATTTGATAGTTAATTGGAAAGCTGAGTTGATCCAGAATTTGCCCGATGATCGCAACGGTGATCGCCGTTGTCGCGCCGAGCGTGGACCAACGCCGACTCATCAAGTCGTAACGATATTTAGGTCCGGCGACCGCGTTCATCACGACCGAAAAACCAACATTGACGATCACTTGGGGCAAAGTTGCCAGCGCCCAAATCGCCAGCACCGCTGGCACTATATAATCTTGCGGCACAAAAAACGGCGCGATGCCGGTAAGCGCATACGCCGAGACCACCATCAAGCGCGCCGCGCTAAACCAGGGAACGATCTGCTTGCGCGTTTGCAAAAAACGTCCGACGAGGATCGCCAGGAACAAGCCGGTCAACGCCGGCATTGACGTCAGCAAACCGACTTGAAAATTAGTTGCGCCCGCGCGCGCAAGAAAGACTGGCAAAAAGGGCGCGGCGGCACCGGCAAGCCCAATGCCCACCGCGTCAATTTGCACATTTAGAAAATTTTTGCGTTGCGTCGCCGTCAACTCGGTCGGCGTTGCCGCGAAATGAAACCGCCTCACCCTCTAGCTTTCCGCGTGCGCATGATTACGCCTCCCCAGTCGCCACCGGCAAGCCAGGATCGCCGCACCAATCACTCCACGAACCCGCATACAATTGTACCTGGTCGAACCCAGCCAGGTTGAGCGTGAACACCGCTTGGCTCGCATTGACCCCGCTCCCACAATAGGCAATAATTCGCTCAGCCTCGCGCGCGCCGAGCGATGTATACCACGCGCGCAATTCATTGACATCGCAAAAGCGCCAATCCTCGCCGCCGCGCACACTGTTGGCAAGCGGCGCATTCTTGGCACCCGGCACATGACCAGCACGCGGATCAATCGGCTCGACCTCGCCGCGATAACGCTCGCCCACGCGCACATCCAGAATTAGCGCGCGCGGATCGGTTCGCCAGCGATTCACAGTGGCGCGATCCACCACCATCGCAGGATGGGGCTGCGCGATAAAACTTGTCCGCGCGAATTGCGGCACGTCGGTTTGGAGGGCGCGCCCTTCGGCAATCCATTGCGCAATGCCGCCATCCAGCACGGCAACATTCGCGTGACCAAAATACGTTAACAGCCACCACAAACGCGCCGCCGATGCCGCGCCGCGATCATCGTACACAATCACGTGCGTTTGCGGCGCAATGCCCGCGCGCGAAGCAACCTCTGCAAATTGTTCCGATGTGGGCAAGGGATGCCGCGCGCCGCCGGGATCGCGCGGCGACGATAAATCCGCTTCCAACTCAAAGAACACCGCGCCGGGAATATGACCGCGCGCGTATTCGGCTTGCCCGGTCTTGTCCTTGTCGAACAAGTACCAGCGCACATCCGCAATCCGCACATTCGGATCATTCAAATGTTGCGCGAGCCAATCGGTTGAGACGAGCATAGTAACCTCCAGGTCGGCAAGGCTAGGCTAGTCCAATCCATGCACCGCGCGTTCAGCGGCATTCGCTGGATGGACAAGTTCGAGAAACAGCGCGTTCCATTCTTTCGCCGGCGGCACACCGTCTGCGACAAGCCGCGGCTCAAGCGCCTTGATCGCCTCGATCAGCGGCGCGGGATCGCCACGCGTGAGCGCATCTACCAGGAGAGGCGCGGCGTGCGTTGGATCCGCTAGGGTTGGCAATTCACGCTCAAGCCAGTGATCCAGCGGAACCCAGCGCCATTCGAGCGCAAACAAAAGGCGCGTCAATGCCTTGGCGCCGCGCGCGACCAGCAAATGTCCCGCGCCGATGAATCCACGCCGCAAGGTTTTCTGCGCGCGGCGTGGCGCCAAGGCCGCATCAATCGTCGCGTGGCGCAAACGCGCCAGACGAAATGACGCGTCCATTTTTTGGGCGGCTTGCACTGCTTCAGCCACACGCCCATCGCGATCAAACAAAAGCGGCGCGTGTGCGTACGGATAATGATCGAGATCGTGTGTAGAGACGCGCTTGGCTTGCAATGCCGTCAGCGAAAGATATTCCGCGTCATAAATCATTTTCCGCGTGACGCCTTCGCCTTGGATCAACACATCGCTAATCTCACGCGGCGCGAGACGCGCAAAGGCATCGTCGGTCAACACCACTTCTAAATCGTCGTCCGAAAATTCATCACCGAACCCGCCGCTTTTTGAGCCAACAAGCAACACGCCTAGCACATCCTCACGCGCGCGCCATTGCGCAACGCGCGCGTGAGTCTGCGAAAAAAGGTTTGGAAACATAGAGTAAAAATTTAGCGAAAGTTTTCTGGCGGCGTGGGTTGATTGGCAAGAATGGTTTCGATCCGCGCGAGAACCTCGGCCGTCAATTTTGGCGCAACTTCCAACGCGCGCATGTTTTCAGTAACCTGGGACGCCCGCGACGCGCCGGTGATGACGGTGCTCACATGTGGATTTTTCATGCACCACGCCAGCGCCAGTTGCGCCATGGTGCAACCCAGCTCGTTCGCAATGGACATCAACTGCTTGACCTTTTCGATATTTTGTTTCGCTTCGTCACTTTCAACCCGGCGGCGCAACCATTCGTAACCTGGAAGCGAAACGCGTGTTCCCGCTGGCACACCGTCATTGTATTTGCCAGTGAGCAAGCCGCTCGCCAGCGGACTCCAGATCGTCGTGCCAAGGCCAATCTCGGCGTAGAGCGGCGCGTATTCTTTTTCGACGCGCTCGCGGTGGAACATATGATATTGCGGCTGTTCCATTTGCGGCGGAATGAGATGCTCGCGGCGCGCAATGTGGTACGCTTCGCTGATCTGCGCCGCGCTCCATTCGCTCGTGCCCCAGTAAAACGCCTTGCCTTGCGCAAGCACCTGGTTCATGGCCCACACGGTTTCTTCAATCGGCGTGGCGCTATCAGGCCGATGGCAGAACACCAGATCCACATAGTCCATTTGCAAGCGTTGCAACGACGCGTTCACGCCTTCGAGAATATGCTTGCGCGACAAACCGGTGTCGTTCGGTCCGCGCCCGCCCCAATAAATTTTGGTCGAGACGACGAGATCGGATCGCGTCCACCCGGCTTTTTTGATCACCCGCCCCATGAGGGTTTCGGCTTGGCCGCTCGCATAGCCCTCGGCATTATCGAAAAAGTTGACCCCGGCATCATACGCCGCGCGCATACATTCGCTTGCCTGGTCTTCGCCAAATTGATCGCCGAACGTCACCCACGCGCCAAACGATAGCGCGGACACTTGGATGCCCGCTGAACCTAAACGCCGATATTCCATTTCTTTTCATCCTCCCAAAAATTCTTTCTTATTATACGCCAAAATCAGGCGAACTCGAAAATCTTCCGATCCATTACTTGCGTGGATCGCGCACCAGCCCGTACAACAGCAGAGTGGTGATGATACCGCCAAGCGCCGCGACGAGAAACGTAACCCCATAGCCCATGCTGTCCGCGAGCCAGCCGCCCAGCAACGGCGCAAGGATCGCGCTTGGTGCAATCAGCGTATTCGACAAGCCAATATACGCCGGCCGTTCCGCCGGGGTCGGCGCAAAATCAATCGTCATCGTCATCGTATTCGTCCACATGGCAACATTCGCAATCCCCGCCAAAATGAATACGAGATAAAACCAGCCAACACTGGGCGACCACCAGGCGCAGACTGCACTCGCCGTTGTGGCAAGCGCGCCCAACAGCAAGACCGGACGATTGCCGATGCGATCGCCCAGCCAACCCAGGATCGGATTGGCAATAATCTGCGCGCCCATGAACACACTCGTCATCACACCTGCGATGACCACATCGGCGTGATGATGATTCACAACGTAGACGGTATAAAATGCAAATGGCATCGCCGCAATTTGGAACAGCATCCGGGTAGCAAGATACCATCGAAAGTTTGCGTCATCACGGAGAATTGCGGACAAGTGCGGCACGCTGATTGCCGGCGCATCGGCGCGCGCGGGCGGTGAGACTGGCTCACGCACCGCCGCGAGAAACCCAAACGACACCGCCATCGAAATAAATGTAATCAGAAAACACAATGCAAAATTATTAGGCGCGGCAAGCTGCGCCAGAATAATCCCGGCAACGAGCGCGCCGATACTCGAAAGCAAATTCGCCACTGCCGCTTGCGTGCCAAAAAAAGTACCGCGCCATTCAGGCGGCATCACTTTTGCCACCATGCTTTGCCATGCCGTCGCCGCCAAGCCGCCGCCCAAACCTTGCCAGATCAACAGCGCCAGCGTCAGCGTCAAACCCAGCTCGCGTCCCAAAGTCGGCAACGCATACGCGACAAGCGCTAGACCCAGGAACGGCACACGCTCGTTCAACGTCATCAACAGCACAATCGGCTTGAAACGCCGCGCCCGCGAAACGCGCCCGGCCATCAACAATTGCGGCAATTGCCAACCCGCACCGCGAATTGTTGGAATCAAGCCGATCAAAACGGCCGAGTCGGTGAGTTGACTGACAAACAAGGGCAGGATCGTGATGAACGAACCAAACCCTACACCCAAACCAAAAAATCCACCGTCCATTAAATTGACGATAAAATTAAAGCGCAGTGCCTTGCGTAAATAATTTTCCATAGATTTGTTTGGCGCACACCTGACTGCAAATGGCAATTATAGCACAGTCACCAGAAAAAGCACGCTGGTATGCACGAGCCCATACAGAACAATTGAATTGTTGGACACCATCGGCAATCAGTGTTAATATATCGCCCGCGCGCGCATCCTTGTCCACGGAGCAATTTAGAATGTCATCAGTCACGACGCCCGATTGGGTCAAAGACGCTATCTTTTATCAAATTTTTCCCGACCGCTTTGCCGCCAGTCCACTCGTCGAAAAACCGCACAACCTCGAAGCCTGGGATACACCACCCACTACGTTTGGCTATAAAGGCGGCGACTTGCTCGGCGTCGTCGAGCATTTGGATTACTTGGCTGACCTCGGCATCACCGCAATTTATTTTTGTCCCATTTTTCAATCCGCTTCCAATCATCGCTATCATACCCACGATTATTTGCAAGTGGATCCGTTGCTCGGCGGCAACGCCGCGTTCAAAACCTTGTTGGATGAAGCGCACAAACGCAACCTGCGCGTGGTGATTGACGGCGTATTCAATCACGCCAGCCGCGGTTTCTATCAATTCAACCAGGCTTTGGAAAACGGCCGCGGCTCGCCCTACCTTGACTGGTTCACCTTTCACGAATTTCCGGTGCGCGCTTACCAAGAACCCATCAATTATGATGCGTGGTGGGGACTGGCGGCTTTGCCAAAATTCAACCACCGCAATCCACAGGTGCGCGAATTTATTTTTCGTGTTGCCGAATACTGGGTGCAACAAGGCATTGACGGCTGGCGGCTTGATGTGCCAGGTGAAATTGACGACGACGAATTTTGGCGCGAGTTTCGCCGCCGCGTTAAAAGCGCCAATCCAGATGCGTATATCGTCGGCGAAATCTGGCACCGTGCCGACCGCTGGCTCCAAGGCGATCAATTTGACGCGGTGATGAATTATCAAATGACGCGCTTGTGCCTCGCCTTTTTTGCCAACCATGATGGCATCGACCGCGAACTCGCACAAGAAAGTTCTTACGGCGACATTCGCCCGATGGATACGACCGAGTTTTCGCGCGCGCTCACCGATTTACTGACCTGGTATCCGCGCGAAATCACCCAAGCGCAACTCAACTTGCTCGACAGTCACGACACCGCGCGCTTTGTCACTATCGCGGGCGGCGACACCACCGCGCTCGAACTCGCCATGTTGACCATGTTTTGCTATCCCGGCGCGCCAACAATTTATTACGGCGATGAAATCGCCATGGAAGGACGCCGCGACCCAGATTGTCGCCGCGCAATGATCTGGGAACCGAGCAAACGCGGGCAAGATATGCTTGCGTTCACAAAACGGCTGACCGCGCTCCGCAAAAAGTATGCCGCGTTACGGCGCGGGGAGATGACCAATCTGTATGGGCAAAGCCAAACGTATGTGTTTGCGCGGTATCTGGCAAACGAAATCGTGATCGTCGCGCTCAACGCTTCGCGTGAACCGGTCACACTGGACTTGCGCGTTGACGCATTACTCACCGATGGCATACGCTTGATCGAAGAATGGACATGCGAAGCAATCACCGTCCAAGAGGGATTTGCGCGCAACATTCAGATCGCGCCGCGCGCGGCAAGCGTCTGGGTCGCGGCGCGCGATTAACCCATGTGATCATTAAATCAAAACGGCACGAAGAAAATTCTTCGTGCCGTTTTGATTTAATCACTGATGTTACACACTTGGGCTTGTGAGACTCTTCGCGGAGTTTACAGTGAGCGAAGCGAATCTGCTGAGTGACAGCGCATAAGGTGAGTTAATCAATCGGCTTGACGCCAAGCCCGCCGTTCATCCGGCAAAAAGAGCGCCAGCACAGCGGCAAGCACCGGCAATGCCGCATTCAGATTCATCATCGTCAACAAACCAATGCGGTCTGCCATCACCCCACTGATCGCCACGCCGATCGCCCCGGCAATGAACGTAAATCCCAGGACCACGCCCGACATCAACCCCAAGCCGCGTGGGATTAGCGATTGCGCCATCACCAGCGTCACCGGGAACGATGCACCAATCGTCACGCCCAGGAACGCGCCCCACGCATACGCCGCCACGCCACCCGGCATTTGAAGCAAGCCCCACAACGCCGGCCCGCTCAACAAAGTCGACGCGATCAAGACGGGCTTGCGTCCGATGCGATCCGAAAGCGTGCCGCCGATCAATCCGCCGATGGCAAGCGGAAACAGAATCACAAAAAGAATATTGCTCGCATCGGCATTCGTAAAGCCGAGCGTTTTATAGACTTGGGGAATGTACGTCGAAACGGCCGAGCTCGTCCACGAGCGAAAAAAGATCACCAGGGTCAACGTGATGATCAAACTTGTCGGCGCCATGGCGGTCGCCGCCACAATTTTTTCATGTGCGAGTTTGTGAAACTGGCGTTGCCGCTCAGCCAGCAACCAAAAGACCAACGCGGCTTGCGCGAGTCCGATCAGCGCAAGCGTTTGCGGCATCCAGCCACCCGCCAGCGCAAAGATCGCCGTCCCAAACATTGGTCCCAACGAATAACCGCCATTGCCACCGAGCATGAAAATCGACGCCGCGCTCCCGCGTTGAGCTGGTGTGGTTTGTGCCGCCAGCACCGCGCCTTGCGGGTGAAATGCGCCCGAGCCGAGTCCGGCAATAATTGCAAGGACCAGCAACACAACATAGCTATCCACAAAACGCATCACACCCACCGTCATGGCAATTCCAGCAACGCCCAGCACCGCCATCGGGCGATTGCCGCGCTGATCCCCCAACCAACCAAAGAACGGTTGCGTCAATGAACCCGCAATGCCATACGTCATCGAAACGAAGCCCACTTGGGCGTAGGACAGCCCGAGTGGATCCGTCAAGGCGAGTAAAATCAAGGGCAACATGCCCGAATACATGTCCACGCTGAAATGCCCAAACGTGGCGGCGATGAGCGAACGATTTTTGAGTAATGCCATCAACTCCGGCTTTCTTGCCAAAAAGCTAGGGACTGACGCGATGGCGTCAGTCCCTTGTAGTTTTGCTCCTCGACTAGGACTCGAACCTAGAACATCACGGTTAACAGCCGCGCGCTCTGCCAATTGAGCTATCGAGGAATGTGCGCGCTCAACTTCACGCGCTATTATACGCAAGTTTGCTTGGAGGTCAAATTTACGCCAAGTAATCTTTCAACTTGCGACTGCGAGTAGGGTGGCGTAATTTACGGAGCGCTTTGGCTTCAATCTGGCGAATGCGCTCGCGCGTGACGCCAAATTCCTGCCCCACTTCTTCCAGCGTGCGCGTCTGTCCATCCGCCAAACCAAAACGCAACTCTAACACCTTGCGCTCGCGATCATTCAACTGGTGCAGTGCGTCTTGCATTTGTTCTTTCAACAATTGCCGCGATGCCTGATCGGCCGGTCCCATCACGGTTTCATCTTCAATGAAATCACCAAGCGACGAATTGTCTTCCTGTCCCACCGGCGTTTCGAGCGACATGGGCTCTTGCGAAATTTTCAAGATGCGGCGCACCTTGAGCGCGGCACGCTTCAAGCGGCGATCCAATGCCGGGTCCAGCGCCTCACCTTCCGCTTGTGCTTCCAAAATTGCGCGGCGATCTTCCGCTGGTAAAATTTCCATTTCCAGCGCAATTTCTTCCGAGGTAGGTTCGCGTCCCAGTTCTTGCGTCAAGCGCCGCGAAACGCGGATGAGCCGATTGATCGTCTCGACCATATGTACCGGAATGCGAATTGTGCGTGCCTGATCCGCAATCGCGCGCGTGATCGCCTGGCGAATCCACCACGTCGCATACGTCGAAAATTTATAGCCCTTGGCATAATCAAACCGTTCCACCGCACGTAATAAGCCAATGTTGCCTTCCTGGATCAAATCCAGAAACGACATGCCGCGGCCGAGGTAGCGTTTGGCAACGCTGACCACCAAACGCAAATTGGCTTCGGCAAGTTGTTGTCGCGCGACATCACCCGCCGCAATCGCGTCCTTGTGTTTTTGCTTCGTCCGCGCGCTGAGGTTTGGTTTTTCAATGGCTTGGTGCGCGATCTCGCCGCGTTGCACAAGTTCAGACAACCGCGATTCATCGCTAGCTTTGAGCAACGACACGCGCCCAATCTCGCGGAGATACATCCGCACCGGATCGCTTTCCATGTCTAGCGGCGCTTCGACCACAACGTTTTCAATGGGTTCTTCGCTGGCTTCGGCTTCTTCCTCTTCTTCGCGCGGTGCCGGAGGCAAACTGCCCTGATCGACAATTTTGATCCGCATCTCGATGAGCAAACGGCGCAAGTCCGCAATCTGATCCGGGTCTTGTTCAATTTCTGGAAAGACCGTGCGAATCTGTTCAAGCGACAGGCGCTTGTGCGCGCCAGCTTTTTTCACCAAGGCATCGAGCGCGGCATCTTGATCGGGCAGGTCTGCCGCGCGCGCCCACGCCACGTCGCCGTGCGTACCTTGCAACGTCGTCGCAAGCGCAATTAATTTGGGCGCGGGTTTTTTGATTTCTTTTTGCTTTGTTTTTCTGGTTAGCAGGATTGTTTTTTTCTTTACTGGCATGTGAACCATCAGACTCTATAGGTCGCGTGCGGTTTCAGCATACTTCGGGCGTTCAGCGCAGTTTGGCTTGCCATCAAGCGTTTCAAAAGCAAACCCACTCGCGCGCGTAACATTGCTTCAGCCTCGGCAGAGCGGCCCTCCTCGTGATCGCGCAACAAGACTTCAAGCTGGGACAATTCCGATTTGTCGTGTTGCAAGCGCAAGCGATATGCCGCCGTTTCGATTTCGCGCGCCAAATCGGGACCGGTCAAATCGGGCAAGGTAAGTTCGGCAGACAACAACTGGTCATAGAGTGGTATTAACCACGCATCCAGCACAGCGCGCAAGCCCTCGCGATCAAACAAAATATCCAGCGTAGCGTACTGGCGCAGTGCGGCAAACAAGGCGCGTCCATCCGCTTCAGAAAAATCTTCCAGTGTCAAAAAATCCACCCGCGGCAAATGTTCCGGCGTATGCACCGCGAGCGTGAGCAAATAGGTTTCCAATTTTGGCAACCCACGCGCACGCCCAGCAGGTGGTTCGATTTGCGGCTTGGCTTGCCGCGGCGCGCGTTTTTTTTGTACAATCTGCGCCGCAATCGTTTGCTCTGGCGCTTGGACCAGTCGCGCCAATTTTTGCGTATAGTGGGCGCGTTGCACCGCGTCGCCAATTTCGCGCACAATCGGCGTCAAGCGTTTGACCGCTTCCGATTTATCATGCGCCGTTTTTAGATCCAGGTCTTGCGTGAGCGCGTGAAAATAGAAATCCACCAGCGGTTCGGGATGGGTGGTTAATTCGATCCACTTGGCTGGATCATCGTGAATCAATTCGTCGGGGTCTTTGCCATCCGGCAAAGCAATGACCAATAGCTCTGCTTCCAGGCGTTCTTCAAATGCGATCAGCCCTGCGCCTGTGGGAACTGGCACAGTTTTGCGATCCAACGCTTCGCGCGCCACTTCCAAACCACGTTTCGTTGCCTCTTGACCTGCCGCATCGGGATCAAGCGCAAGCGCATAACGATGCGTTAAACGCTTGAGCAAACCGAGTTGTTTTTCAGTGAGCGCGGTACCGAGCGAGGCGACGACATTTTTGAAGCCGCCCTGGTGCGCGCCAATCACATCCATGTACCCTTCGACGATCACCGCCAGGTTCTGCGCGCGAATCACATCTTTTGCCAGGTCGAGTCCGTAGAGCGTTGCGCTTTTGTCGAATAACGGCGTCTGCGGTGAATTGAGGTATTTCGGTTCCTCACCCGTCAAGGTGCGCGCGCCAAAGCCAATCACTTCAGAATTGCGATTGCGAATTGGAAACATCAGGCGTCCGCGAAACCGATCATACTGACCGCCGCCATCGCGTTGGATGACCACGCCAGCCGCAATCAATTCCCGTGGCGTATAACCCTTGCCCACCAAAAACGCTTCGGTCGCGTGCCAGTCATCCAGCGCATAACCCAGCTCAAATTGCGCGATGGTTTCCGGCGTAATGAACCGCTTGGCCAAATAGTCGCGTGCGGATTGCGCGTTCGGATGATTCTTGAATAGTGAATGGTAATGTGCTGAAAGCGTCGCTAGCAGTTCGCGCAAACGCTTGCGCTCGGTATCTTCGCCGGATGGGTCACGAACCAATTCAACGCCCGCGCGTTGGGCGAGGCGGCGCAAGGCTTCGGCAAAATCAATGTTCTCCTTTTTCATCAGAAAAGAAAACACATCGCCACCGGTAGCGCATGCGCCAAAACAATGCCAGGTGCCTTCGTCGGGATAGACGACAAACGATGGAGTTTTTTCGTTGTGAAAGGGACAATTGGCTTTGAGCAATCGTCCGGCTTTTTTCAATGTCGCATATTGACTGACGACATCAACGATATCAATTTTTTGCTTGACGTCATCTACGACTGACATATTGGCTTCGCTTGATCAAAACTAGCGCAAAAAAATTTGCGGCAGTATATTGTCACAAGTCAGAGAGAATGTCAAGGTAGGAAAATCGAGCGCGCGCGATACCCTGCGTTTGCCAAAAATCGGCTTAACGCGATAATGACTCGACGTATTTTATCGCAAGGAAAATTTGTAAACCCATGTTAATGTTTCTGCGCCGGATCGCGTTGGGCGCGGTAAGCGTGCTTGGCATAACCAGCGCATTGTTATTTTTCGCGTCAACGCTTCAAGCGCCAATGGCTGAGCCGCCCATCGCGCAGACGCCGCTCGCCGTGCCCAAACCGATCACCCCGATCACTCGCGAAACGACCGCCGAACAATCGCCGAGCGTCACGCCGCGTTCTAGTCCAACACGTGCAACAGGCGCACCTGTTGCACCAACGCCGACGCGCGCGATCCGGATTGAACTCGATCCACCCGCGCGATCGTCCGCCGCAATTCCGACAACCACCCCGCCGAGCGATTCCGCGTTTGATTTCTTGCGCGATTATCTGACCAACCGCACCCAAGCCATCATCCTGGACGGCAAACCATGGACGAACAGTACCGTCAACGTGGCGCAGTATCAACAGAACCTGGGCGGCGTAACCTACTGGGATTTTTTCAGTGAAGCGGAAAATTGGGACTCGCCGTTTTTCATGTGGCAAGACGATGCAGGCCAATGGCAACCGTATCGGCAAGAAACCATCCGCGACACAAACGGCAATTCCATTGCCGCGTATCTGCTGACTGAACGCCAAGGTCCCGGCGTCATGGACCATCTCTGGTTTACCGAAGACGCCGCGTGGATGCTTGCCACACCCCAATCGAAAAAAGATGTGGGGCCCATCCAGAACCTGGACGACTTGATCGAGTGGGGCAACGTGGACAAGCTCGGCAAGCTACGGATCGAAGTGGACGATCGTGTGGCGTATGACGGCGACTTGCGCACTTGGCTCGCGGGCAAGCCGTTTGGCTTGACACCAGAGTTGACGCAAATTCTGACGTGGCGACATCGCGAGTACGGCTCAACCGGCAATCTGATTCCGATTGTGTATCAAAAACATTTACGCGTGTTACTCTATGCCGGCACCAAAAAACCAAAATGGTTTTTATTAAGCGGCGTGCAATTCCCCCAAGCCACGCGCGTCAAACCATATACCGATTCAGCAAGTTATTTGCCCATCGCCGACATGACGCGGCTCGCGCGCAATGTCACACAACCGGAAAGTTTTATTCAAACGTTCGACCACATCCACGCATTCGATCTGAATATCCAAGCCCATGATCCAGCCAGCGTGCAATTCAACGGAGCCGGGACGCTCGGCGCGTTTCAATTTCGCATTGCCAAAAAATTCGATCCAAAACAAATGAGACTCGCGGTCACATACGCAAATCAAACTGCGATCGATTTGCCGCTCATCGCATTCTTCACCGATCCCACCCAACTCGTCGCGCACCGCTCAACCCCTCTCGGCGTCATCGAAACGGCAGATGCCTGGCTCTTGTATTGCAACTTGCCCATGCCATTTCAAAACGGCATGACGCTGGAATTGACAACCGATAGCGCAACGCCCACTTTGGTTTCATCCCAGTTTGCGCTCACGCGCGAAACGGCAGACACACAATTGCGGGTGGATTATCGCGCGCCGGAAAAACTAGCTCCGTTCAGCCCTGACTATACGGTAAAATTATCCGGCGACGGAAAATTGATCGGCATTGTGCTGGCAACCCAGGATGAAAAACTGGATCAAATTCCCAAAGTGTTCGTGCCCGGCACAACCAACGAAGACCCGGTGAAACGCGCGTGGGCAATGGGCTATCTCGAAGGCAACTTGACCCTGCTCGATGGCACGGGCAACAGTCGCATTTTTGGCGGCCAAGAAGACTGGGCAGACGGCGGCTTTTATTTCAACCGCGGCTATACCGATCCACCCGGCGGCGCGAATCGTCCCTTTGGCGGCATCTTGCGTTACAAAGACGGCAACGCTGGCTATGCCACGATCTTTCGCTATTTCAACGATTTATCCGCATTCCGTTTCAAGCAAGGTCTGACGCTTGCGTTTGGTCACGGCACGTGGAACAACAATTTTCCGGTGAGCTACGGCTCGACCGTGTTGTACTATAAAGAGATCGGCGCGCAGGACACGCGCTTGTCTACATCAGCATCGCTCGCAAACCGATAGCGAATTTTTTCCGCATCGTGTATAATGCGCGTGCGAATTTTCTTGCGGAGTCAACACAATGAATCAACCATACACCAAGCGTCGTTACCTGGATGCGCTGGACGAGCGCGTGTTGGTATTTGACGGCGCGATGGGCACCAGCGTCCAGAAATATAATTTGACCGCGGCGGATTTTGGCGGCGAAACATATTGGGGTTGCAATGATTATCTCGCCATCGTCAAGCCGGATGTGATCGCCGAAATTCATCGCTCGTTTCTGCGCGTCGGGTGCGATGTGCTGGAAACTGATACGTTCCGCGCGAACCGGTTGACGATGCGCGAATATAAATTGCACGATCGGATTCTCGAAATGAATCGCGCGGCGGCGCAACTGGCGCGGCGCGTCGCCGATGAATTCACCGACAAGCCGCGTTTCGTGGCAGGTTCGATGGGCCCCAGCGGCATGTTACCTTCAATGGACGATCCGGTTTTATCGAAAATCACATTTGCCGAACTAGTGGACGTGTTCCGCGAACAAGCCGTTGGTTTAATTCAAGGCGGCGTCGATGTGCTGTTGATCGAAACGTCCCAGGATTTGCTCGAAGTCAAAGCCGCAATTGTCGGCGTGCAAAAAGCGTTTGCCGAAACCGGACAACGCCTTCCACTGCAAGTCCAAGTGACACTCGATACGAGCGGGCGCATGTTACTCGGCACCGAGATCGGCGCGGCGTTGACCATGCTCGAACATTTGCCAGTGGACGTACTAGGGATGAATTGTTCCACGGGCCCCGAACACATGCGCGTGCCAATTCAATACCTCGGCGAATTTTCCAGTCGTCCGATTTCGTGCATCCCCAACGCCGGACTGCCCCTCAACATTGACGGCCAAGCCGTGTATCCGCTTACGCCCGAAGCATACGCGCACGACCTCACCGAGTTTGTCGAAAAATATGGCGTGAGTGTAGTTGGTGGCTGTTGCGGAACCACGCCCGCGCATTTGCAAAAACTGATCGAATCGCTTGGCGCGCGACCGCAACATACACAACGCCCCAAGCCGTCGCCGATGGTTTCATCGCCGATGCGCGCGATCACGCTCCAACAAAATCCCGCGCCGTTGTTTATCGGCGAACGGTTGAACGCGCAAGGCAGTCGCCGGGTCAAAGAGTTATTGCTCGCCGAAGATTACGAAACGCTTCTCGCAATTGCGCGCGAACAAATGGAAAGCGGCGCGCACACGCTCGATGTGTGTACCGCGCTGACCGAACGCGCCGACGAAGCGGAGCAAATGCGCAAATTGGTCAAGCGTTTGCAATCGGGCGTTGATGCGCCGCTCGTGATTGATTCAACCGAACCAGCTGTGATGCAAGCCGCGCTCGAAACAACCGCTGGACGGTGCATCCTCAATTCGATCAACATGGAAAACGGGCGTCAGCGGATTGACGCGGTTCTGCCGCTGGCAAAAACGCATGGCGCGGCGGTGATCGCGTTGACGATTGACGAAATTGGTATGGCGAAAACGGCGGATCGCAAAGTAGAAATCGCCAAGAAAATTTTTGATATTGCCGTAAATGACTATGGACTCGCACCGGAAGATTTGATTTACGACGTGCTGACTTTTACGCTCGCCACCGGCGACGCAGAATTTACCCACTCGGCAATAGAAACCATCGAAGGCATTCGCCGCGTGAAACAAGCCTTGCCGGGCGTGTTGACCTCGCTCGGCGTGAGCAATGTATCGTTTGGCTTGAAACCCGCCGCGCGCGCCGTGATCAACTCTGTCATGTTGCATCACTGCGTAGAAGCTGGGTTGGACATGGCGATTGTCAACGCCAAGCAGATCACGCCCTATGCGGAAATTCCCGCCGCGCAACGCGAACTCGCCGACGATCTGATTTTCGCGCGCAAGCCGGATGCGCTCGCGCAATTGATCGCCGCGTTCGAAGGCGTGACCCTCGCGAGTGAATCGCAAACAGACCCAACCCAGGAGATGCCCTTGCCCGCGCGCATCCATTGGCGCATTTTGCATCGCAAGCGCGAACATATCGAAGAAGACATTGATGCGTTACTCGCGGAAATCGGCGGCGTGCAAGCCGAAACGGCAGTCAGGGTTCTGAACACCGTGCTGTTGCCCGCAATGAAAGAAGTCGGCGACAAATTTGGCACCGGCGAATTGATCTTGCCCTTTGTCCTGCAATCCGCTGAAGTGATGAAACGCGCGGTCGCGCACCTTGAACAATATCTTGAAAAGAAAGCCGGCACGAACAAAGGCGTGGTTGTACTCGCTACCGTTTACGGCGATGTGCATGACATTGGCAAAAATCTCGTCAAGACCATTTTGGCAAACAACGGCTATGCGGTTTACGATCTCGGCAAGCAAGTCCCAGCAAACGTCATCATTGACAAAGCCGTCGAGTATCATGCGAGTGCCATTGGCTTGTCCGCGCTCCTGGTTTCGACGAGCAAGCAAATGCCGCTCATCGTCCAAGAACTCGACAAACGCAATTTGCAATTCCCGGTCTTGATCGGCGGCGCGGCGATCAACCGCGCGTTCGGGCGGCGGATTATGTTCGTCGAAGAAGCCCGACCCTATGCCAGCGGCGTGTTTTATTGCAAGGATGCGTTTGAAGGGTTGGAGACGATGGAGACCTTGCAGAATCCGCAAGCGCGCGGTGATTTCCTGGGACGGATCGTCGCGGAAGCAGAAACCGAAATGGGCAAGCGCAAAGCGATTGCGGTTGCGCCCAATGTGATCGTGCGTTCGGAGGTTGCGGCTAGGCATGCGCCGATCCCAACACCGCCGTCCTGGGGCGCGCGCGTCGTCAAAGCGATGCCGCTGGAATTTGTGTTTGAGGCGTTCGATACGCGATCGCTCTACCGTTTATCGTGGGGCGCAAAAAACGCGCAGGGCGACGAGTGGGAGACATTGCAAAAAACTTTTGACGCGCGCTTGGATCAGATGAAACGCGAGGCGTTGCGCGAAAAATGGCTCAACCCGCAAGGCGTCTATGGCTATTTCCCGGCGCAATCTGATGGCAACGCCCTGATCATTTACGATCCAGCGAGCCTGGACGCAAAACGACCACGCGAGTTGACGCGCTTTACGTTTCCGCGCCAAGCATCCCAGGAACATCTCTGCCTCGCCGATTATTTTGCGTCAGTCGAATCCGGTATGATGGATGTCGCGGCATTCCAAGTGGTCACGGTTGGCAATCAAGCGACCGCGCGCTTTGATCAACTGCAAGCCACGAATGCTTATTCAGATGCGTACTATACGCACGGATTCGCAGTTCAGACCACCGAAGCTACCGCCGAATATCTGCATCAGCACATTCGCAAAGAGTTAGGTCTCGCGCCGCACCGTGGCAAGCGCTACTCGTGGGGCTATCCCGCGATCCCTGATCTCGATGATCACGCCAAGGTGTTTCAACTATTGCCAGCGGAACAAGAATTGGGCATGTCGCTCTCACCCGCGTATCAACTCATCCCCGAACAATCCACTGCCGCGATCATCATCCATCATCCCGATGCAACCTACTTTCATGTCGGCGGCAGTCGCGTGGATCAACTGGAACGCGAACTGGCGAAACAGAATTGATCAGACGTAAAAAACCGATCGGACAAAGTCCGGTCGGTTTTTTAGATCAAGTTATCTTTACTCAACGTTTTTCAAAAATCACTTCGGGATAATTTGACGATGCGCCATCGAGCAACGGTACCGATTGCTTCATCAAGTATCGATCAAAGAAAGCAACCAAATAGTCGTCCGTGATCTGGAGCACCCGCGGTCCATCGAGTGGCCCTTTTAATTTCAGATACGGTGCCAGCGGGGTGAGCAAGGGCAAGAGCGTGAAATCGTAATGCTGAGTTCCGCGAATCGTCAACCGGTACCCATCGCTGGTCAGTCCCCGATAGAACTCGTCCAAGCGCGCATCATTCTGCGGCGTTGCCCACACTTGGCTTTTCATGAACATGAACGGTTGAGTGAGTGGATTGGGAATGACACTTGTCGGCACGGGACCTACCCACGCATCCATTCCCAACCCAGCTTTACAACGCGGATCGCGACTGCACGCCAAGATAATTGCTCCGCCGCCCGTTGAATGACCAAACAAGCCGACGCGCGCCAAATCAAATTTTCCCGCGAGCCGCGGATCAAGTTGACCAGCGTCGAGTACACCAAGTTGATCTAGGACAAAACGCACATCACTCGCATATGTCGCTTCGAGCGTTTCGGTCGCATGTTGATAGGCATCCGTCGTTGGATCCCCCGCGAGGATACTTGGGTTGTTCAACGCAATGCGTCCATCTGCAAAGACCGTCACCATTGCACCATAGGTGTGATCAATCGCCACGGCGATATAACCATGACTCGCCAGGGCTTCCATTTGATTCGCCGCCACCGAACGGAATCCATTCCAGCCATGCGAATACACCACGACTGGATAACGCGCAACGCGATTCGAGACCGGCGCGTTGGCATACGCATGGGTGCGCGCATACACCAAATGATCGAGGAAAAAATCGGGCAGATGCAAATACCGCGAGATGGCAGGACCCACCACATTCAAATGATCCATCCATGGTTCGGGCTTGGCATCGGCGGAAGGTGTGGCAGGATACCACACTTGGACCATGACCTCGCGTTTCGCGCCCGGCGTCGTGCCATAGATTTCATCGCGCGCATGATCCACCCAATCGTACGTCACGGTGCCAATTTGATATTCGCCGTTCGGAGTGGGTAGTTGCGGGATCGGAAACAACCAGGGCAAGGCGACAACCAGGATGAGCAACACCATGCCCGCGCCACCCAGGACCAGCTGGATGCGCCGCCGAGACGTTTCGTTTTTTTGCCTCACCCGTGGCAAGGACAGCGCGAACAAGCCCAAGGCAAACAATTCGCTGGGCAACATTTGCCAGCGATAACCTTCAACCAGAATTTGCGCCAGCGCGACAATCAAGCCGACACTCGGCAAAAACACCAGCCAACGCGGCTTGCCGCGCCAAGTCACGAGCGGCTCGAGCAAGGCGACGAACAAGACCAATCCCGTCAAGATTTCCAAAGGGCGCATTGCATTTCCTTTTATCGCCAGAATGAAATGATTCTACTCCAATTCGGTAATGTAACGCAAGCGGTGTTTGCATTTTTATTTTCTTTCGCATACAATCGCTTTCACTATGGACCTTGCCTCACTCGTCCACTGGCTCGGCGAAATTCTCGGCCAAGTCATTTGCGAACAAGAATCGCGCGCGCTGTTTGAAGCGGAAGAACACATCCGCGCCCTGGCCAAAGCGCGTCGCGCGGGAGATCCCAACTCGGCACTCGAATTGGCGGATCGTGTTGCCGCGCTCACTACCGACGATGCGCGCGCCATTGCGTCTGCGTTTACGCTCTATTTTGATCTCGCCAATCAAGCGGAAGAAGCCCAGCGCGTCCACACGTTACGCGCGCGCGAACGCGCCCTCTACCCCGCGCCCATCGGTGAATCCATTGCGGACGCACTAGCAACGTTGCAGGCGCACCACGTCACGGCGGCTCAACTCGCGAGCGTCTTGGGTAACTTGAACATTGAACTCGTTTTAACGGCGCATCCCACTGAAGCGAAACGCCGCACGGTGCTAACCAAACTCAAACGCATTTCCGATCTAGTGCGCGTGCTATACAACTCGGATCCGTTGCCGCACGAACGCGACGAGTACAATGCCGCGCTCGCCACCCAGATCACCGAGTTGTGGCTGACGCGGCGCGCGCGCACCACGCGGCCCACCGTCACCGATGAAGTACGCACTGGGTTATATTTCGTCGGCAACATTTTTTGGGATGCCCTGCCCCAGCTGTATGCCGATCTCGATGCGGCACTCGCATACTATTATCCTGGGATCGCGACGCCTAGCCATTGGCTCACGATTGGTTCGTGGATGGGCGGCGACCGCGATGGCAATCCGAATGTGACCACCGAAGTGACCGCCGAGACGTTGCGCTTGCGGCGCGGGCTGGCTGTTGAAAAACATCGCGCCGCGTTCCAAGACCTAGCGCGCCGCCTGAGTCTTGACGCGCACCGCGCGCCGCCCTCGCCCGCGTTACAAACCTGGCTCGCCGCGCGGCGTCCTTTGCCCGCGCACGTTGCATTTCTCGAAACGCGCTACGCCAATGAACCCTACCGCCTCGCGCTGTCCTTGCTCGCCTCCGATCTCGAAGACGCCTCACGCGTTGATATGACCGGGCGCTTGCTCGAAGATTCTCCGTTCACGGCGCGTTTGCAAATTGATAATCTCACCGCGCCGCTTGCAGAAATCGCGCGCTCGCTTCCACCGCGTCTCGCACACGATCAGTTGCAGATCGTCCGCCGCCAACTCGATATTTTTGGCTTGCACGCAACCCGGCTCGACATCCGCGAAGATTCGGCGCGCCTCAATGCCGCACTCGGTGAAATTTTACGCGCGCTCAACATCACCTTCGACTTTGAAAACCAGGACAATGCTAGCCGCGTCAAAATCTTGTCGCAATTGTTTGCCAATTTTCCAACCCGCCCCGCAACGCTCGCCAAAAATCCCGGCGCAACCGTCGAGACAGCAGAGACCTGGTCTCTGTTTCGTCTGATCGCGCGCGCGCG
>JBBIUF010000056.1:0-29257 GCA_037440365.1 Chloroflexota bacterium | reverse complement strand
GCGACAACCGGCGGCGCAACCGGCGCAGGCGATGGCGCGGTGCGTTGCACCTCGGCAAATTCGGCGAGTCGTATGTTCAAATGCCGGCGCACCAAGTCGCCAAATTCATCCAACGTTTTGTACTCTTGATACAACCCAGGATAACTGCCACTGGGTTTGAACTCGGCAAAGAACGCGTTGACCTGATTGAACTGCTCGATATTTTTGGGATTGCTCATAAATTCGAGTGCGTTCACCGGGTCGCGCCGGCAACGGTACATCATAATTTTCGGCAAGCCATCGCCCCGCGCTTGATTCAAGCGACATGCTTCCTTAAATTCTTCTTCGGTGCCGGACAAGTACGGCTGATGCGTGTCGGGATCAATTCCGCCGGTGCCGGAACCGAAACGCAACCACAAGACGCCGATGAAAATGTCCCATTTCTCCGGCGCAAGTTGATCGAGCAAAATTTGTTCTGGTCGCCCCATTCCCGGCGCGGCGTCTTCCCACTTGAGCAATTCAAATGTAACGCCGAGCGTGCGCGCTTCGGCTTGGTTCATCGTCTCAATAATTTCCTGAACCCGTTTGCGCTCGTCCGGCACATCGCTCGGCGAAGCAAGGAATACACGCACAAAAGTTGTTGGCTTGGTCTCTGGCATAATCACCTCAACGTGATTTTCGATTTCCAATCGGCAATCTCAACTCTCAGGCGGGATTGTAACACAGCATCAAGTCAGCGGCAACACACTACCCCCTATTGACCGGGATGAGCCGTTTTCTTATACTAGCGTCACTGCATCAAAATCTTTCACCCTAAAAATTGCATGAATGTTCTTCATGGATTTTACCCGTTGATGACGACGGGTTATAAGGAGGACAACCATGGATCATAATTTCAGACGCGGAAAAATACTCGCGATTTTCGCCCTCGTTCTTTTGGTACTCGAGGGGGCGGCGTGCCAAGTAAGCATAACCTTTGGACCCACACCGGTCGCAAGTTTAGCGCCAACCACCCCATCGCGTCCGCCCACCGATACGCTTCCCCCGCCCTCGCGCACTCCCACGTATACTCCAACTCCCGCGCTCCTATCGTCCCATGTGCCTGACGTTCGAGTTGCCGTTGTTCCAACGACAACCGCATCACCCCTTGCTACACTGAATGTGTCCCTCGCGGAAAAAATCGCGGTGATGAACCAGGCACAGTTGAAATTCATTCGCGATATGCGCGCTTTTTCATCCAACGGCCGCCTACCCGGTCTCGCAATCCCGTTGTTTCAAAAAGCAACCGCGCTTACCGACCAAGACCTCAAGGACTTGGCGGGCAAGGCGATGGACGTGGCGATCCTTGCCGATCAATTGGGCGAGATGAGCGGTAAGCAGAACAAGGGCAGTGCGCCAGCCGCACAGTCTGCCGATGCGTTCTACGCGATTGCGCGCAACGCATTTTCACTCGCGCTGGACACCCAGAACGTGCGGGGCGCGCTGAACAGTGGACTGATTCCCGGCAGACAGGCAATTGACGTTGTCGCCCAGTATGGCGTTCAACTCTGGAACAATGCGGTGACGGATGGCAACACGCCGGGCAATCCTTTCAACGCGCAAACCAAGAATGGCGGCGAGCCGCCCAGTTTTCTCAATCCAGGTGCCGCATCCCAGGTTCAGTCGCAAGCCACATCAGACAACAGTTCGATCTGGATCGCGCAATCGTCAACGCAGACCACGCGGACGATCAATGTGCCGGCGGCGCAATCGCCGGTGTCCAATCCATTCGACCCGAATGTTTTGAAAGCGTTGACGACTGCCGACGGTCAGAGCGATGGGAACCAAGCCCAACAAGTCGCCGCCGCGAATTTGCAACAACTCGGCGCGAAATCAACTTCGTCTGATCCATCGCAGTCCGCGCAATTGCAAGTACCGACGAATTCCGTCGCGGTATCCGGCAACGATCAAATCAAAGCCGGCAACCTCCCCAGTTTCAAAGCCGGCAACGCGACCGTTGTTTCGAAAAACTCTGCGGGCGACGACAACGCGTTTATGAATGCCTTTGGACTCGATGGCGATCAGCCGCCAACCGATCAAGGCAAGACCCCTGTGCAAGATGCGCCGGCGCTCGTTGCGCTCAACCTGACGAACATTGTGATTACCAACGTCAACAAGCGCGTCCCAGGTTCGGGTACGTTCGAGGCAGACGTGGACTTTGCCTTCGTGGTCAATTGGACGACCACACTCGCCGCGCCAAACTTTACCATCAATTGCAACAGCGGTCTGAGCAATACCGTAGCGCAAACGTCTGGTTCGCTCAATCTCAATGCCAATGCGGCATTGATTTTGTATCCAGGGACTATAACCGCCTATTGCTACGCCAACTCGACGAATGGACAGGCACTGGGTTCAACGAGCGTGAACATTCTAGTCGGCGATGCCGCCAGTGCAACCACGCGCGCGCAACAAGTTGAGACCGATTCGGCGAATTTGAACGCCACCTTGACCGCTGAGGCGCAGAACACTCTGAGCGCGCAACAAACCCAAGCCGCCGCCACATCAAGCGCACAACAAACGCAAATAGTTGCTACCGCGCAAGCGGTCGGAACCATCAGCGCGCTCGAAACCCAGGTCGCCGCCGAAAAGACGGCCGAGTTCAGATTGACGGCGGCGGCATTCGCCACCCGGCAAGCCCAACCCAAACCCCCGACCGCCACTCCGAAACCGGCACCGACATTCACGCCCAAAGTGGTGGATCAATTGACCCATCCCGGCAACATTGAGGCAGTCACGACGAAGGTCGTGCTTCAGCGCGGACGACTATATCGCTTTACTTTTGCTGGACGGGTCAATGTGATCAATCCGTCGCGCAGTCTAACGGCGGGGCAATTGCCTGATCGGGTGAATGGCGCGGCGGTACCGCCCAGCGGAATCATTGTCATCCAAGGCACCGGGAGCGTGGCAACGATCTCCTGTGGGCATGAAGTTGCGGACCCTCAAACTCCCGGCGCTTATAGTATCACCGTCGAAGACCTGGGACCGCTGTGAAATTTATGTGAGCTCTGACCGGTCTCACACACAACCAGCAATGACGCGTGACGCATAAAACGGATGGACGAAATCTCTCGTCCATCCGTTTTCCTTTTCAATCAATGCCGCACAGCCCGATTTCGAAAATTTGAAATCTGCGATCCTAAAATCCTATCGCGCATCCATCCGCCCTGGGATCGCTTCCGCCGCACAGCACGCCATCGTCGCGCCGCACGATGATCTGCCCGCGCCCGAACGTCGCGCGCGCATAACCGGACACGGATGCAACCGTGTGTCCCAGCGCGGCGAGTTGCGCCTGGGTTTCAAGCGGCACACCCGCTTCGATTTCAACGCGGCTATCCGGCGACGCCTCGCTCAAGCAAAACCGGGGACGATCCAGCGCCGCTTGCGGATCGAGCGCATCGTCAATCAAGCCAACGACGACCTGGACGTGACCTTGTGGTTGCATAAAGCCGCCCATCACGCCGAACGGCGCGAGCAATTCGTGGACGGGCGCACCGCCATGCGCCCCAACAATATCGCGCGTGATCATGCCAGGAATGATCGTGTGGTATGGACGCTTGCCCGGCGCGAGCGCGTTCGGATGATTTGGATCGAGCGAAAAGTTGTTGCCGCGATTTTGTAGCGTAAAACCCCAGCCCTTGGGCACAATGCCCGTGCCAAAGCCCATATAATTGGAATTGATAAACGAACACGCATTGCCCGCGCCATCCACCACACAAAAATATACCGTGTCGGATGATGCCACCGGCGCACCGCGTTGCAGATCGAGTGTGGCGCGGGCTGGGTCAATCAGCGCGCGCCGTTGCGTGGCGTACGTTTTCGAGATCAATTCGGCGAGCGGAATTTTAGCGAACCTGGGATCGGAGACGTACCAGCGCGTATCCGCAAACGCGACGCGCATCGCTTCGATCAATAAATGGAATCGTTCCGCGCTCAGCGGCGCAGGGCTTGCCACATCCAATCCTTCCAGCACGTTGAGCGCGAGCAACGCGGCAAGACCTTGACCGTTGGGCGGACATTCCCACACGCGATAACCGCGATAGGTGGTGCTGAGCGGTTCATCCCAGGTGGAGGAGTGGGCGATGAGATCGTCCAACGTCATTACGCCGCCCGCTTGCTGGACAACGCGTGCAATGGCTTGCGCGATCTCGCCTTGATAGTACGCTTCCTTGCCGCCTTCCGCTATGGCGCGAAAGGCGCGCGCGAGTCCAGGATTGCGAAAGAGTTCGCCCGCGCGCGGACCGCGTCCGCCCAGCGTCAACTCGGATCCGTTCGGGGCGCGCGCGAGTTGCCGTTCCGCGCCGCGTTGCCAAAAATATGCCGTCGTGGGCGCAACCGGAAAACCTTGTTCGGCAAGTTCAAGCGCAGGCGCGAAAATTTCGCCCAGTGGCATCGTGCCCTGCCGTTCGATCAAATCGCACCAGCCCGCGCACGCGCCGGGGATGGTGACATTATGCGCGTGGTATGGATCGGCAATGGGATCGCGTACACTGGTGAACAACCCGTCGCGTTTGATCATCTCAATGGTCAGCGCGGCGGGGGCGCGACCCGAACCGTTGAGCGCAGTCACCTGTTTTGTTTTCGCATTATAAAACAACGCAAACATATCGCCGCCGAGTCCGGTAGACGTTGGCTCGGTGACGTTGAGCGCGGCGGCAGTTGCAACCGCGGCATCGGCGGCATTGCCGCCAGTTTGCAGAATGCGAATACCGGCCATGGTCGCCAGTGGCTGGCTGGACGCGACCATGCCGTTACGCGCATAAACGGGCGAACGACGCGAGTTAAATTCAAAGGGCATAATAATCTACCGCGAAGACGCAAAGGCGCAAAGAAAAGATCATCATTTGTTGACCATCCGTTTGATACCATCTTTCATCAACGCAACATTCCAGTTGAGCGGAAAACCCAGGCGGCAATCACGCAGTTTGAGATAGGTTAGCAATTGAGCAAGGTGGATGGGCGCAATTGCATCAACGGTTTTGTTTTCGATAATGATAGAATTCTCGACCAGCATATCCATTCGATAGCCAGCGTCGATTTTTACGCCGTCATAAACCAGAGGCAAAGTTACCTCGCAGGCAACCATCAAACTGCGCTTGCGGAGTTCATGTGTTAGACATTTAGGACTAGCGCTTGTCATTCGAGGAGCGAAGTTTGCGCCGACGCGAAGCGTCTCACCTTTTTCACCGAGATTTCTCGCAGAGCGAAGCCCCCCTGGCGGGAAAACCACTCGAAATGACAGGCGAGCGAAAGTCCTGACATTGTTGATAAGCCGATTCCAACAAGCCTGGTTCGAGAACACGATGTACCTGAATCGCAGAATCCACAATGGTTTTGGCGATCTCTTCAATCTCCATAAATTCAATTCCTGATTTTCTTTGCGCTCTTTGCGTCTTGGCAGTTCATTATCATCCAGAAGCGCGCGAACCTGGGACGGCGACTGAATGAATCAATTCATCTACGACGGTGCGCGCGTCCACATTTTTCAAACGCGCGGCGGGGCTGACAATGAGACGATGCGCGAACGTGGGTTCGGCGAGCGCCTTGATGTCGTCGGGCGTCACAAAATCGCGTCCCTGGATCGCGGCGCGCGCCTGCGCGGTTTTGTAGAGCGCGAGCGATCCGCGCGGACTCGCGCCCAGATAAATGTCCGGATGTTTGCGCGTGGCGGCAACCAACGCCAGAATATATTCTTTCACGAGCGCGTCCACATACACTTCTTTGACGATGTGTTGCGCCTCGGTCAATTCCACCGCGCTCACTACTTGCGCGGTGTCGTCAATCGGGTGCGCGAATTGTTGCGCGTCGAGGATCGCTAACTCGTCTTTCATCTGTGGATAGCCCAGATGCACCCGCAACATAAAGCGATCGAGTTGCGCTTCGGGCAAGGGAAAGGTGCCTTCATACTCGATGGGGTTTTGCGTTGCCATCACCAGAAACGGCGACGGCATGGGATACGTCATGCCATCCACCGTGACTTGATGCTCTTCCATACATTCGAGCAAGGCGCTCTGGGTTTTCGGCGTGGCGCGATTGATTTCATCGGTCAGCACAATTTGCGCGTGAACCGGACCGGGGCGAAATTCAAATTCGCGCGATTTCTGGTTAAACACACTGACGCCGGTGACATCAGTGGGCAACATGTCCGGCGTGAATTGCATCCGCTTGAACGAACAGCCGAGTGACTTGGCAATTGCGCGCGCAAGCATCGTTTTGCCAACGCCCGGCACGTCTTCGATGAGAATGTGACCCTGGCACAGTAACGCGACAAGCGCAAGTTCGATCTCGTCATGCTTGCCAAAGATCACACGCTCAACATTGGCTGAAATTTTTTGTGTGAGCGTTTGCACTGCTGGAATGTTGGGCATATTAATTTTGCCTCGTACGTTAGGTTGGGAATCGCGCTTACGCGGCAAATTATATGCGCGATAGAACACGGCGTCAATCACATTGGAATCTAGAGCGATCTGTGGTAAATTGGGAATGATTGAAATCAAAAAATGATCACGGATACAGCCATGACAAACAATTTTTATGGATTGGCGACGCGCGGACTGTCCAACGCCCACATGCGAATTGAATTTCTGGTGGATGCTGGGCCGCGGATTGTGCGTTTGACGCTTGCGGGGTCAACGGATAATCTGTTAGCGGAATTGCCGACCGTTCAAATTGAGACGCCGCAGGGAATTTGTTTTTTGCGCGGCGGACATCGCTTGTGGTACGCCCCGGAAACATTTCCGCGCACCTACTTGCCAGACAATGCGCGCGTGCAAATCGTCGAATTGTCGGACGGCGTGCGTTTGACCCAGCCGCGCGAATTGGAAACGGGCCTGATCAAAAGCATCGAAATGCGCTTGGACGCCACGCGCGCGGCAGTGACGCTGACGCATCGTTTGCAAAACGTTGGCGCGCAACCGATCGAGTGCGCGCCGTGGGCGATCACCCAGTTACCGCTCGGCGGCGTGGCAATTTTGCCGCAGACGGCTGGCGCGCTCGATGCGCGCGGCTTGTTGCCGAATCGCAATTTTTCGCTGTGGCCCTACACGCGCATCAACGATCCACGGTTGGAATGGCACGATGAGGTTGTCTTAGTGCACGCGCGCGCGCAACTCCCCGCGTGCAAAATCGGCTATTTTAATCACCAGGGCTGGATCGGCTATTGGCGTGACCAAGTATTTTTCGTCAAACGATTTACACCGCAAGCACAGGTAGCGTACCCGGATTTCAACTGCAACGCCGAAGTGTATTGCAACGATCAATTTATCGAATTGGAAACACTCGCGCCGCTCACCACGCTTTTGCCGGAGCAAACAGCCACGCACACCGAAACGTGGGAACTGTATGCGGGTATTCCATCGGCGGCAAGGTTACCCGATAAATTTCAATTTGGCGCTTGACCGCGAACAATTGTTCTGTTATAATATGTCCGCTTTAATCAACGGATTGAAGCAAACCAATTCATCACCACTTGCCAAAATCAGGCGCGCAAGTCAAGCGTCGGCGAGCTCCGTAATTACGATAGTGGTGAGCCCTTGAGGATACATTGAGCATGGAGCGACAATTGCCGACGACGCAAACGCAAAACGCGCTTGCGTTTTGTACTCACTTGTTGTAAACTAGGCGCACCGATTTCGGAGCGAGTGGGATTTCAAAGGAGTTGACAATGGCATCCGAGTCCGGCAAAACCAAAGCGTTAGAAACAACGCTCGCATCGCTCAAAAAGCGATTTGGCGAGGGCGCAATTATGAAAATGGGCGAGGCGACCGGGATGAAGGTGGACGTAATCCCAACCGGATCGATTTCGCTGGACATTGCGTTAGGCGTGGGCGGTCTGCCGCGCGGGCGCGTCACCGAAATTTACGGACCTGAAGCGTCCGGCAAAACGACGATTTGCCAGCACGTGATCGCCGAGGCGCAAAAAATGGGCGGCGTTGCCGCGTTTATTGACGTGGAACACGCGCTTGATCCCGTCTACGCCGCGAAAATCGGCGTAAACGTGGACGAGCTACTCATCTCCCAGCCGGACACCGGCGAGCAAGCGCTCGAAATCTGCGAAGCGCTGGTGCGTTCCGGCGCAGTGGATATCATCGTCATTGACTCGGTTGCCGCACTTGTGCCGCGCGCCGAAATCGAAGGCGAAATGGGCGACTCGCACATGGGCTTGCAGGCGCGCTTGATGAGCCAAGCGCTCCGCAAATTGTCCGGTGCAATCAAGAAATCCAACACCGCTGTAATTTTTACGAATCAACTCCGCCAAAAAATCGGCGTCATGTTTGGCAATCCCGAAACGACGACCGGCGGCAACGCGCTGAAATTCTATGCGTCGGTGCGGCTGGACGTGCGCCCGATTGAAGCGATCAAGAACGGCGAAGATGTGGTAGGCAACCGCACGCGCGTACGCGTCAAGAAAAACAAAGTTGCACCGCCATTCCGCAAAGCAGAATTTGATATTATGCACGGCGTTGGCATTTCGCGCGAAGGTGACATTCTGGACCTGGGTGTAGAACTGGGCGCGATCGAAAAGCGCGGCGCGTTCTACTCGGTGGATGGGACACGTTTAGGACAGGGGCGCGAGAACGCGCGCGAATTTTTGAAACAAAATCCAGAAATGTTCGCACATTTGGATCAGATCATTCGCGGGAAAACTGGACTCAACGCCGCAATTCCAGCGAGCTTGCAAGACGCTCCGCCAGATGATGAACCTGACGAAGACGACGACGAAGAGAACGAAGAATAGAAAATTCCGATGCGCTCGCCAGTGGCGGGCGCATCGCCGTAATAGCCCGCTTCGCACAGATGTTCTTGCAAGCGGGATGCCGACAGCATTCAATTGACTCCAGTCCGGCTCGTGCGAGATTGTCCTCGCTGATGCGGGCGATCTCCGATTCCGAAAAACGCGCAAATGGATTTGCATGTGAGCACGGCAACACATAACTTGATACGAGCGCAGTTCAAACGCCGCTTGTTTCCGTTTTGGCGTAGGCAGAATAGTTCGCCGCCTCCGCTCTCATTGCGTATACCATTCCATTCCGAGCGCGTTCCCGCGTCGCCCTAGTTAAATTCGACGCACCTCGTTTGATCGGAGAATCGAACATCATGACCGGCTGGCGTACACACGCAGAACATGCGCGTGTGCCGCGAATCGCTGTGGGCAACTGCCCCGGCGATTTTTGTTTTAGGCGCGCATCGTACGCTGATGGAAAATATGCCTGGTAAAATTACCGCCATCGAGCCGCAAGCGCGGCACGCGAATCGTTTTAATTTATACCTTGACGATGAGTTTGCGTTGGGCTTGTCGGCGTTTGTCGCGGCGACCGTGCGGGTGGGGCAAACGCTGGACGATGCGGCGTTGGCGGCGCTCGCGCGGACTGAAGCGTTGGAAGACGCGCACGAAAAAGCGTTGCGGTTTTTAGAACCACGACCGCGCAGTGCGACCGAAGTGCGCCAGCAATTGCAAAAGAAAAAAATTGCGGCAGAGGTGATTGACCAAACCATCGCGCGGTTAGTGACAGCGGGTTTGTTGGACGATGCCGCGTTTGCCAAATACTGGGTCGAGAACCGCGAGACGTTTCGCCCGCGCGCAGGACGCGCACTGCGGTTTGAGTTGAAACGCAAAGGAATTTCCGATCTAAATATCACCGAAGCGGTTGGCGCGATTGATGAAAGTGAAAGCGCGTACCGCGCTGGTGAGGCGCGCGCCAAACGCTGGCGCGAATTGGAACGGCGCGAGTTTATGCAAAAGCTCGCCGAATTTCTCGTGCGGCGCGGATTTGCTTACGGCGTGGCAAAAGATGCCGCCAAGCGATTGTGGGATGAAACGCGCGCGGACGAGGCGTGACTGTCGTTGCGAGAGATGAGCGGGACGACGAATTTCGCAAAGACATTATTCTGACTTGAGCACATGTGGAGGATTGGTATGGAATGGGTAGTGTTTGGAGTGGTAGCGGTGCTGATCGCTATCATTGTCGGAATTGGCGCGTTTCGCGCTGGGCAAACAGCACAAAAGAATTTTGCCGGCGCGCAATTGCAAGCGCAAACTGCCGAGGCGGAAAAACGCATCGCGGAAGCGGACGCGCGCGCCAAAGAGTTGGTCCTCAAGGCAAAGGACGAAGCAATCCGCGAACGCGACGAAGCGGAAAACGACATGAAGAAAAAGCGGCAGGATTTACAGCGCGAGGACGAACGCTTGCGCCATCGCCGCGAAAGTTTTGATCGCCGCCAGGAAGCGCTGGAAGCGCGCGAAAAGAAAATCGAGAAAAAGGAAAAAGAAGTTGATCGGGTGCGCGAGGCGTTGGCAGAAAACGAAAGCAAGCAGTTGGCGGAATTGCAACGCATTTCCGGCTTGACCACCGAAGAAGCCAAAGCAATTTTGCTTCAGCAAGTTGAAAAAGAAACGCGGCAAGATGCCGCGCGGCTTATCCGCGAAATTGAATCCAAGGCGCGCGAAGAAGGCGATCACCGCGCGCGCGAGATCATCACAACCGCGATTGAGCGTGTGGCTTCGGATCAAGTGGCGGAGACCACCGTCTCGCTCGTACCACTGCCGAACGACGAAATGAAAGGCCGCATCATCGGCCGGCAAGGACGCAACATCCGCGCGATTGAAGTGGCGACGGGCGTTGACCTGGTGGTGGACGATACACCGGAAGCCGTGATCTTGTCGTCGCATAACCCAGTGCGCCGCGAAATTGCGCGCGTCGCGTTGAACAAACTAATCAACGATGGGCGCATTCATCCTGGGCGCATCGAGAAAATTGTCGAAAAGGCGGAAGAAGAAGTCAACGCGCAAATTCTTGAAGCCGCCGAACAAGCCGTGATCGAAGTGGGCATTACAGGTTTGCATCCCGAAATCTTGAAACTGCTGGGACAATTAAAATTCCGCACGTCGTACGGGCAAAATGTGTTGGCGCATTCGGTCGAGACCGCGCACATTGCTGGAATGCTCGCCGCGGAATTAAAAGCCGATGTCCAAGTGACCAAAGCAGGCGCGCTGTTGCACGATCTGGGTAAAGCTGTGACGCACGAAGTCGGCGGCGCGCACGCGCTGATTGGCGCGGACATTGCGCGCAAGTACGGCGTGCCGCAAGCCGTGACGAATATCATCGCCTCGCATCACGGCGAAGAAGAATCGCAATCGCTCGAAGGGATTCTCGTCGTGGCGGCGGATGCGATCAGCGGTGCGCGTCCTGGGGCGCGCCGCGAATCGTTGGAGCAATATTTAAAGCGCGTCGAAGCGTTGGAGACCATGGCAAACGCCTTTGCGGGCGTGCAACAATCGTATGCAATCCAAGCCGGACGCGAAATTCGTATTATCATCAAGCCGGAAGAAATTGACGACCTCGGCGCGATCAATCTGTGCAAACAAGTTGCGCGCAAAGTCGAAGATAATCTCGAGTATCCTGGACAGATCAAAGTCACGGTCGTTCGGGAAACTCGCGCGGTCGAATACGCAAAATAATCGGACGCGTCGCGCCGCGGCGGCGCTGGTCGGATGCGCTCGATTCGATCCCTGGCAAGCCAAACGTCCTTATCTGACTCCGCAAAATCCAACAATCACAACAACCTGATTGCGCGGGCAGTGGCAACATTGCGCGCGCGGTGACGCACTGCGCGAGAATCTGAATCGGAGTCTAATGTTCTCTGCGTCTCTGCGTCAAAGGAGGGATCTCATGGTAGACACGATCAAGGTTTCTGCCAAATCGCGGTCAACTTCAGTGGCGGGCGCGATCGCCGGCGTGATTCGCGAAAATCACCACGCCGAAGTGCAGGCGATTGGCGCGGGCGCGGTCAATCAAGCGATCAAAGCGGTTGCCATCGCGCGCGGCTATTTGGAACGTGACGGCTTGGACATTATGTGCGTGCCCACCTTCGTCGAAGTAGACGTGAGCGGGGAAGAGCGCACGGCGGTCAAACTGCTCGTCGAAGTGCGCGGCACGTTTACCCCGGTGCCGCCGCCGGAAAAACCGGCCGAGCCACCTGCGCCACCAAGTGAATAGTCGAGTCTGGTCGGGGCGTTTGCAAAAACGCCCCGATTAAAAATCTAAAAGGATCGTGTATTCAAAATTATCATGGGCAATTCATCGCGCGCGCGCGTTGATCTGCATACTCACTCCACTGCCTCTGATGGCGAACTGTCGCCGGCGGCACTCGTGCGATTGGCTTTAGAGTGCGGTGTAACCACGCTGGCGCTGACTGATCATGACACCGCGGATGGCATTGACGCCGCGATGCAAGCGGCGCAGGGGACTGCGCTGACCGTCATTCCCGGCGTGGAACTATCCGCCGATGTGCCGCACGCCGAAGTGCACGTGTTGGGTTATTTCATGCGCTGGCATGATCCGCAGTTTGAAGCAATGCTGGTGAAATTTCGCGAGGGGCGGTACGGGCGCGCGGAAAAGATGACGAAAAAACTTGCCGCGCTCGGCGCGCCGATTTCATTCGAGCGTGTCAAAGCGATTGCGGGGGATGCGTCTATCGGTCGTCCGCATGTGGCGCAAGCATTGCTGGAAGCCGGGCACGTGGCAAATGTGACCGAAGCGTTTGACAAGTACATCGGGCGCACCGGACCGGCATACGTCGAGCGATTTCGTTTGACGCCGGAAGACGCGGTGACGCTCATCTTGAGCGCGGGCGGCGTGCCGGTGCTGGCGCATCCGCGCGAAGTGACCCAGTACGTCGAGCCGATGGTGAAAGCTGGGTTGCTGGGCTTGGAAGTGCATTACGGGATGTACGATGATGCGACACGCGGGATGCTGGCGCAGATCGCGCGGCAGTATGGTCTGATTCAAACCGGCGGCAGTGATTTTCACGGCTTGGACAAAATGGCGCACCTGAGCAAATTAGGCGAAGCACCGGTGCCACCGGAGGTGGTAGATAAATTGCGCGCGAAAGCGGCAAGCATTGCGTAAATGAAAACTCCCAAGTTGTTCGCTTGGGAGTTTTTTGTTATTCTTCGTCGTCGGGATCGTCGGCGTGGCTGTTGCCATTATTCCCGAGTGATTTGATTTCGGCGACGGGGAAGGTTGCACTCGCGCCATCTTCAAATTGGAGCGTGACATTTTCTTTCAACACATTGCGCGCAATCACGCGCCCTTGGCCGCGCTCGCTCGTAACGATTTCACCGATGCGCGGGATATGTCCTTTGGCCGCTTGATATACGGATTGCTCATACGCGAGACAACATAACGGACGACCGCACACGCCGGTTGCGGCGTTGGGTCCCAGCGGCATGTCCTGGTCTTTAGCCATTTTGATCGTCGCTTTGGGAAAATCAGACAGGAATTTGCCGCAACACAATTCTTGACCGCAGGGCGCAATGCCGCCAACTAATCGCGCGCGATCGCGCGGCCCAATTTGCCACAGCTCGACGCGCGCGGGAAACACCACCGCCAAATCTTTGACAAGTCCGCGAAAATCTACGCGCCCTTCCGCCGTGAAATAAAATGTGACGTGTGTGCCGTCAAAATTATATTCGGCGGTCAAGAGTTTCATCGGCAGTCTGTGTTTTTCGACTTGGGCTTTGCATTGTGCCAGGGTTTCATCTTCGCGCAGGCGCAAGCGTTGCCATTGTGATAGATCAACCGAACTAGCGCGGCGCACGATGCGGCGGAGCGATTGATTACCCGCGGCTTGCATCGCTTGCGGGGCAATGACGACGCGCGCGGCTTCGCGGCATTTGTCGGTGTCCACAATGACATATTCGTTTACAACCAGGTCTTCGAACCCAGTCGCATCGTAATAGGCAATCTGCGGCAAGCGTTTCAAGCGCAAGCCGGTAATCAACGTAGCCATGGCACACTCCTATGTGGGCGGGTTGGCGCAAGCATTACGAAATGCGCTTACACTCCCGGTAAATTTAGTAGCAAGACTTCAACCGCCAAGCGCGCATTAACATTTTGGGTAAGGTAACGCGCCGTCGCACGCACGGATTTCAGCGCGGCATGTGTTTGCTCCAGGGTATACTTATGCGCCTGCGCATGGAGCGTTTCAAGCCGATCGACATTCGTCACGCGCGCGCCGTCGCCGGTTTGAATCAGTAATACATCGCGCCACCAACCCAGCCAGAGTTCTAACATTTCCGGCAAATCGTCCTTGTTTTTTTCTTTGGCGAGTCCATCCGCGCGCATGATCCGCTCGGCGCGACCTTCGCTCAATGCGGCATCCAGCGTTTGCAAATGTTGATTGCGCGTGGCGAGTAATTTAGCGTCCTGGTTTGCGCGGACCGCCCAGCCGAGTCGTCCGCCGGATAAATGTGCGAGCAGACGCGCGGTCGCTGGGTCAGCTTGCCAGCGTTCGATCAACGCGCGCTCGATCTCGGTTGCGGCGAGTGGGCGGAGCGCAAACACCTGGCATCGCGACGGAATCGTCGGCAAGAGCAAACTGACATCGCGCGCGGTCAGAATGATGCGCGTGTGTTTCGGCGGCTCTTCGAGTGTTTTCAAAAACGCATTCGCCGCTTCTTCGTTCGCTTCTTCAAAACGACGCAAAATGATCATGCGCCAGCGTCCTTCAAAGGGCGCGCGCGCAACATCGTGTTGGATCGCGCGAATTTGATCAATTTTTAAAATGCGCCGTTCCCAATCGTTTGCGCGCGGCGGGGGCGGCGGCGTTTTTTCGTCGAATTTGTAACCGACCGGCACGCCGTCAATGATTTGCACGTCCGGGTGTCGGTCGCGCGCAATTTTTTTGCACGCGGCACATTCGCCGCAGGGCGGTTGCGTGCCGGTGCATTCCAATGCTTGAGCAAGCGCGCGCGCGAGCGTGGTTTTGCCAATCGCGTGGGGCCCGGTGAAAAGATAAGCGTGCGTATCACGCTCAGCGGCGATACTGCGTGCTAATGCTTGCACTGCCCACGTATGCCCGATCAAATTCCAATTCGTTCGAATATCTGCGCTCGCTGTCATCGTGTATATTGTATCACGTTTGCGCTAGCCGCACAAAAAACGACTGCGTGGCGAAGGGAATTACAACGAGTTGGCTAGTCGCGTATGACACCCATTTGCTTTTTCCACTTGGCGATCGCGTCACGGTGCGTTTCAAAAGCGAGTTGCGCATCGGGAATTTCATTGGGCGCAAAAAAGCGCGCTTCGATGCTGTCACTGCCGCCGCGTGGTTCGCCGCCGATAACGCGCGCGGTATACAAGACCAGAACGCCCGCCGATTGTTTTTCGGCGTGATGATACGACCACACCCCCAACAGATCGTCGAGCGTCACCGTCAACCCAGTTTCTTCGAGGCACTCGCGCAACGCGGCGGCTTGGATCGTTTCGTCAATTTCCATAAAGCCGCTGGGCAATCCCCATAGCCCTTTGCCAGGATTTTCGCCGCGCAAAACCAGGACGAGTTTGCCGTCAGGGCGGGTCGCGATTACGCCGGCGGCAACGGGCGGGTTGAGGTAGACGATATTGCCACATGCGGGGCAGACCGGGCGCAAACGGTGATCTTCCACAGCGCGAATTTCGAGCGTATGACCACAGCGCGCGCAAAATTTTGGTTGCATCCCTTCACCTCTTGCGGCGTATTGTAAACGGAACCGAATGGTTTGGCAAAATGTCCGTCACGCGCGAAACGTTTGGCGAATCGCAAAGTTTAAGGTATAATGCGCGCGACTGATGCAGAACAAGGAGAAGCATGTGCGCGCGTTGATTACGGGCATGAATGGATTCGCCGGCAGTCATTTGGCGGATTTTTTGTTGACGATGCCGGACGTGGCGGTTTTTGGCGCGGGTATTGGCGACACGGCCAATCTCGCGCACCTTGACGGGCGCGCCACGTTTAGCCAAGCCAATCTCACCGATGCGAATGCAACCCGCGCAGTGCTGGAGCAAACCCAGCCTGATCGGATTTATCATTTGGCAGGTCAGGCATTTGCCCCGATTTCCTGGCAAGACCCCTGGGCGACGATGGAGATCAATCTGCACGCCCAAGTAAATCTCCTGCACGCCGTGGCGCAAATGCAATTGCCGGCGCGCATCTTGGTCATCGGTTCACTGGACGAGTACGGGCGTGTGCCACCTGAGCAACTGCCCATCACTGAGGAGACTGCATTTGCGCCGGATAGTCCGTATGGCGTGAGCAAGATCGCGCAGGATTTTCTTGGCTTGCAATATCATCTGAGCCATCATTTGCACATTGTGCGCGCGCGTCCCTCGAACCACATTGGTCCTCGGCAGAATGAACAATTTGTCACGTCGAATTTTGCGAAACAGATTGCGGAAATTGAAAGCGGCGCGCGCGCGCCAGTGTTGCAGGTGGGTAACCTAACGGCGCAACGCGATTTTAGCGACGTGCGCGATATGGTGCGCGCATATTATCTCGCGCTTGAGCGCGGCGTGGCGGGCGATGTGTACAATATCGGAAGCGAACAGCCCCATTCGATTCAATCCATTCTCGATGTGATGTTGCGGCAAAGTTTTGTGACGATTCGCGTGGCCCCAGACGCGGCACGCTTGCGCCCGTCAGATACGCCGCTGATCTATTGCAGTACTGCGAAATTTCGCGCGCAGACGGGGTGGCAACCAACCATCCCGCTTGAAACCAGTCTGCGCGATATTTTAGATTATTGGCGCGCAAAAATTAAAAGGAATCCATAAAAACGAATGAAAAAGAAAGCGTTAATCACAGGCATCACCGGACAAGACGGCTCATACCTCGCCGAGCATTTGTTGGCGCAAGGGTACGAGGTGGTGGGCATGGTGCGCCGCACGTCAACGATCAACTTTGAGCGGATCGCGGACATCCAAGATCGCATTACGATTGTGCAAGGCGATTTGCTCGACCAGGTTTCGCTGATCGATTTGGTGCGCGAGCATCGCCCAACCGAAGTTTACAACCTTGCCGCGCAATCGTTCATTCCCACCTCGTTCAAGCAACCGGTGCTCACGGGCGAATTTACCGCGCTCGGCGTGACGCGTATGTTGGATACCATCCGCTTTGTCGATCCAGAGATTCGCTTTTACCAAGCGTCGTCGTCCGAAATGTTTGGCAAGGTGGTTGAAGTGCCGCAACGCGAGACGACGCCGTTTCATCCGCGCAGTCCCTACGGCGTCGCCAAAGTGTACGGGCATTGGATCACGATCAACTATCGCGAATCGTATAATCTATTTGCCGTATCCGGCATCCTGTTCAATCACGAATCGCCGCGACGGGGTTTGGAATTTGTGACGCACAAGGTTACCTACAATGCCGCGAAAATTGCGCTGGGGCTAGCCGCCAAATTGCCGCTCGGCAACCTGGACGCGCAACGCGATTGGGGTTACGCGGGCGATTACGTCAAAATGATGCACTTGATGCTTCAGCAAGATCATCCCGAAGATTACGTCATTGCCACCGGGCGCACGCACTCAATCAAGCGTTTGTGCGAAGTGGCGTTCGGTTGCGTGGATTTGGATTGGCAACGCTATGTCTATATCAATGAAGCTGATCTGCGTCCGGCGGATGTGGACTTGCTCATCGGCGATCCATCCAAAGCGCGCACCAAGCTGGGTTGGGAACCGACGGTGACATTTGAACAAATGATCGAGATGATGGTGCGAGCCGACCTGGTCGCGCTCAAGCAACAGCATCATCTATAACATGGAAAAACTTTTTGGCACCGATGGGATTCGCGGGATCGCGAATCAATTTCCACTCACGCCCGAATTTGTAACGCACATTGGCACCGCGATCGGCGAGGTGCTGGGACGCGGCGTGGCCAAGCCGCTCGCGTTGATTGGGCGGGACACCCGGCTTTCCGGCGCGATGATTGAAAGCGCGCTTGCCGCGGGCTTGATGGCGCAGGGATTTGACACCTTGCACGTCGGCGTGCTGACAACGCCGGGCGTGGCGTATCTCACGCGCATACTCAACGCGCGGTGCGGGATTGCCATCTCCGCGTCGCATAATCCATTCGATTACAATGGCATCAAGGTTTTCGGCGGCGATGGATTCAAGGTGCCAGACGATCACGAAAGCGAAATTGAAGCGCACGCGCACATGGCTCGCCGCGATGTCGCCCGCGCGTTGATTGGCTCGATTGGCGTGCGCCAGGCAGACGGCGCCCACGTCGCGGCATACGCCGATTTTTTGCTCAACGCAGTCAAGCACGAACCGCTTTTGCGCGGGAAACGCATTGTGGCGGATTGCAACAATGGCGCGACGTTTGATCTCGCGCCACGCCTATTACGCGAATTGGGCGCGGATGTGATCGCGCTCAATGTGACGCCAAACGGAATCAATATCAATCACGGGTACGATGCACTCGAACCCAGGTTGGTGCGGGACACGGTGTTGCGCGAGCGTGCAGATTTCGGCGTGCAATTTGACGGCGATGGTGATCGCGCGGTGTTTGTGGACGAGCGCGGCAATTTTGTGGACGGCGATTTTGTGTTGGCGATCCTGGCGCGTGATTTTGCGGCGCAAGGGAAAATGGCAAGCGGCGCAGTCGTTTCAACCGTGATGGCAAACATCGGCTTGGAATTGTCGCTCAAGGATGCGGGCATCAACCTGGAACGCACCGCCGTCGGCGACCGCTGGGTAACCGAGCGGATGCGCGCGACCGGCGGCTTGCTCGGCGGCGAGCAATCCGGGCATATCGTTTTGTTTGACGGCGGGCATACCACCGGCGACGGACTATACACCGCCATTCGACTTGCGGATGTGATTGCACGTAGCGGCAACCCGCTGTCCGCATTGGCGGCGTGCATGACGCGCTATCCCCAGGTGTTGATCAATGTGCGAGTGCCGCGCAAACCCTTGCTCGATCAATTTCCACAGATTCAAAACCAGGTCGCACAAGCGCAAGCCGCATTGGGCGATGCGCGCATTTTGCTCCGCTATTCCGGCACGGAAAATCTGGCGCGCGTGATGATCGAAGGACGCGACGCCGTCGCCATTGAGCGACACGCGAACGCGATTGCGGATGTGATCCGCGAAACGATCACCTAATCGAAACGATTTTGGAAAGAGGACTCGATGTCATTTCAAATTAAATTTGGCACAGACGGTTGGCGCGGCGTCATCGCCGATGATTACACGTTTGAGAATGTGCGCCGTTGCGCGCACGGCATGGCGCAATATCTAATCGCAACCAAGCAAACTACGCGCGGTTTCGTCGTGGGTTACGACACGCGCTTTCAATCGGATAATTTCGCCAAAGCGGTGGCGGCCGTGCTTGCCGCGCATGACATCCAGGTCTATCTCGTGGATCGCGCCACGCCGACGCCCGTGATCTCATATGCCATTCTCGCACAAAATGCATCGGGCGCGGTGAACATTACGGCGAGCCACAACCCGCCGACCTGGAATGGGTTCAAGGTGCGCGCGGATTACGCCGGAGCCATCGCGCCGGATGGCTTGAAACACATCGAGTCGCTGATCCCGGAACCGGCAAACGTCAAGACGATGAAATTTGACGACGCAGTTGCGCAAGGGTTGGTCAGGATTTTCGATCCCAAGCCCGCGTATCGCGTGCAGTTGGACAAGTTAGTGAATCTTGATCCACTGCGCCGCGCAGGTTATACCGTCGCGGTAGATTCGATGTGGGGCGCGGGCTTTGGCTGGTTCAAGGAAATTCTCGCGGGCGGCACCACGCGCGTCGTCGAAATTCACGATCATCGCAACCCGGCATTTCCCGAAATGGATCATCCCGAGCCGATTCCGCCGAACGTGGATCACTTGATGGCGTTGGTGCAACGCGAACGCGCGCAACTGGGCATCGCAACGGATGGCGACGCCGATCGCGTGGGCGGTTCGACGGAGCACGGGGTGTTCATTGATCAATTGCAAATGTATGCGTTGCTGACGCTGTACTTGTTGGAGGTGCGCGGACAACGCGGCGCAATCGTGAAAACGCTCAACACCACATCCATGCTTGATCTGCTGGGCAAGCAATTCAATGTGCCAGTGTATGAAACGGGCGTGGGGTTCAAATATGTCGCGCCGAAAATTCTAGAGACGAACGCGCTCATCGGCGGCGAAGAATCCGGCGGCTATGCGTTTCGCGGTCACATCCCGGAACGCGACGGACTTGTGGCTGGGCTGTATCTGATGGATTTCTGTGTGCAGACCGGCAAGACGCCTTCGCAATTGCTGGAGCATCTGTTTGAGTTGGTGGGCCCGCATTATTACGAACGCATTGACACGACATTTCCAGAAGAACAGCGCGGCGCAATTATCGCACGCCTGCAAGCGGCCCAACCCCGCGAGGTTGCTGGGTTCAAGGTCACTGGGATCAATCTGATGGATGGTTTCAAGTATTTACTCGACGATGGCGGCTGGCTAGTCATTCGCTTTTCCGGCACCGAGCCGATCATGCGCTTTTACGTCGAGACGACGCGCGCCGAAAAACGCGCGGATATGTTGGAAGCCGGGTTGAAGCTAGCCGGGTTGAAATAACATCGAACGACGAAAGACGGATGATTGACGCGCATTGCCATTTGACGGACGAGCAATTCGCGCATGATCGCGATGCGGTAATTGCGCGCGCGCAGGATGCAGGCGTAAGCCGCATGATTGTCACAGGCGCAGATGTCGCCTCGAGCCGCGCGGCGGTGGCGCTCGCCGAACAGTATCCAAACATTTATGCGGTGGTCGGCGTACATCCAGAATATGCGGCGAGTTTTGACGACGCTCAACTGGCGGCAATCCGCAACCTGGCAGTGCAACGTAAAGTAATAGGCATTGGCGAGATCGGTTTGGATTTTTACTGGGCGCAAAATCCGCCGCGTGAAATTCAGGAACGCGCGTTGATCGCGCAGATGGAATTGGCGACGGAATTGGGCAAACCGGTGGTGATCCATGATCGCAACGCGCACACGGAATTGCTGGCGGTGGTACGCGCGCGCGCGGGTCACACACGCGGCGTCCTGCATTGTTTTTCCGGCGATCTCGCGATGGCGCGACAAGCGATTGACCTGGGCTATTTGATTTCGTTCGCGGGCAATGTAACGTTCAACAATGCGCGCGCGTTACAAGCCATTGCCGCCGCGTTACCGCTCGAGCATATTTTGATTGAAACGGACGCGCCATACCTTTCGCCGTGGCGCGGCAAACGGAACGAACCAGCAAATGTGGCACGCGTCGCGGAAAAAATTGCCACGCTGAAAAATATCGAAACGTCCGTGGTGGAAACAGCCACGATGCATAATTGCGAAATGCTGTTCGATTTCTGAACTGGCAAGTGAGGCCTGGTTGAATATTCAATCTATTTTTGCTCCGATTCAAAATGATCTAGAGCAAGTCGAAGTACGTTTGCGCGATTCGGTGCGGTTGGACTATGCGCCGCTGACCGAAGTATTTGCGAACTTGATCGCCAGCGGCGGCAAGCGCATTCGCCCCGCGCTTGCTGTGCTATCAACCCAATTTGGCATTGCCAATCAAGCCAAGATGGAAACCCTTGCCGTTGCGGTAGAATTGGTTCACGCGGCGACCTTGATCCATGATGATTTGATTGACAAGTCGCCGGTGCGTCGCGGCGCGCCGACGCTCAACTCGCGTTGGAGCGGCACCGCGACCGTGCTGGCAGGCGATTTTCTATTGGCGCGCGCGGCGGATGTGGCGGCAAGCATTGATAATTTTCGCGTGATGCGTTTATTTGCGCGCACGCTCATGGTTATTTGCGAAGGTGAAATTCGTCAAGATTTTGCAGGCGGACATTGGCCCCCTAATCGCGCGGAATACTATCGTCACATTGAAAGCAAAACCGCCGCGCTTTTTGTCGCCGCCACGGAAGGCGGCGCAATCATTAGCGATTGCCCGGAGGAACAAATTCTCGCGTTGCGCGCGTATGGTCACAACTTTGGCATGGCTTACCAGGTGGTAGACGATATTTTGGATTTCGCGTCGGATGAGCAAGAACTGGGTAAACCGGTCGGGAGCGATTTACGGCAAGGCACCTTTACTCTGCCCGTGTTTTATTTTATGGATCAAGACCCGCGCGCAAGCATGTTGACCAATTTGCTCGCCGAAAACATCGAAGAATTGATCCAAGCGATTCGGACCTCACCGGCGATTGATGCGGCAAAGGTCGAAGCGCGGCAATTCACGCAGAATGCAATTGATGCCATTCAAATTTTCCCAGACAATGCGTTTCGCCGCTCGCTGATTGACCTGGCAAACTATAACGCCGAGCGCACGCTGTAATGCCGCGATGGATATTTCGATCCTGATTGTCAGTTGGAATGTGCGCGATCTGTTGCGCCAATGTTTGCAATCGATTGCAAATCAACAGCCGAATTTAACCGCTGAAATATCCGTCGTGGATAATCACTCTAACGATGATACCGTCGCGATGCTCCGCGCGGAATTTCCCCAAGTGCGCGTGATGGCCAATGCCGAAAATGTTGGCTTTACGCGCGCAAATAACCAAGCCCTTGCAATCGCGCAAGGGCGTTATCTTTTTTTGCTCAACCCGGACACGGTACTGCGGCCGGGCGCATTACACACATTATTTGATTATGCGGAAGCGCATCCCCGCGTTGGCATGCTCGGTCCGCAATTGTTTTACGGCGATGGCTCGGTGCAGTCGTCGCGCCGCCGCTTTCCCACGCTCGCCACCGCGTTCCTCGAATCTACCAAACTCCAGCAATGGTTTCCGCGCAATCGCGTGTTGACACACTATTACATGCGCGATACGCGTGACGACGCAACGCAAGCGGTAGACTGGATCAACGGCGCGGCGCTGTTTGTGCGGCGTGAACTCTACGATCAGATCGGCGGATTCGACGAGCGGTTTTTCATGTACTCGGAAGAACTGGATTGGTGTTACCGCGCGAAACGAGCCGGTTGGGACATTGTATATTTGCCGACCGCGCAGATCACGCATTACGAAGGCAAATCGTCCGAGCAAGCGATGGCGCAACGCGCTATTTACTTTAACACGAGCAAGGTTTTGTTCTTGCGCAAGTATCGCGGCGCGCTGGTCGCCGAAATGTTACGCGCGTACTTGCTCGCGCTGTTTGCCTTGCAATTGATCGAAGAAGCCGCGAAATGGTTGCTGGGTCACAAGCGCGCGTTGCGGGCGGCGCGCGTCAAAGCATATCGGCAAGTGCTGGCAAGCGGGCTGAAATAAATTCAAGGAAACCATCATGAAACGAGTCACCTTTGTTGATCGCGTTCGATATTCGTTTGACAATACCATGGCGCGCGGTCCGGCGGGTTTGGTGCTCTGGCTGGCGGCAATTTCCGCGATTGTCGTCGTGGTGGTTTCGGCCCTAGTGTTCTTCGCCGGGAACGATCCCGATATGGGTTTTCCCGCGATTCTCTGGGACATTTTTTATCAAACCTTTACGCCGAATCCCGTCGATCCCAAAGCCGGTTCGCCCACATTTCTGGGCGGCATGTTGTTTGTGACCCTCGTCAGTATTTTGTTGGTGAGTATTTTCATCGGTATTCTCACCAACGCCATCGATCACCGTATTCAAAATTTACGCAAAGGGCGCTCGCTCGTCATCGAAAAAAATCATACGCTCATCCTGGGTTGGTCGCCGCAAGTGTACACGATCATAGCGGAATTGGTCGAAGCCAAGCGCAATCAACGCAATGCGTGTGTGGTGATTCTGGCGGACCGCGACCAGATCGAAATGGAAGATGATGTTCACACGCATGTTCGGCATCTACATAACCTGCGCGTGGTATGTCGGACTGGTGACCCGTTGGATCAAGCGGACTTGCATATTGTCAACCCCGATACCGCGCGCGCGATTATTGTGCTGGCACCCGAAGTGGCAGACCCAGATACGCAGATCGTCAAGACGTTACTGGCGTTGATGAATCATCCCGAGCTCAAGCCCGAGCCGTATCATATTGTCGCCGAAATTTCCGAGCCCAAAAATATGCAGGTCGCCCAGATGATCGGACGCGACCAGGTGCAGTTGGTGTTGATTGGAGATTTGATTTCACGCATCACGGTGCAGACCTGCCGCCAGTCGGGCTTGTCGGTGGTGTATACCGAGTTATTGAATTTTGGCGGGGACGAAATTTATTTCAAGGTGGAACCTCCACTCGTTGGGAAAACATTTGGCGAGGCATTGTTTGCCTATGAAGACTCGGCGGTGATTGGTTTGCACCGTCCCGATGGTCGCACCCAGCTCAATCCGCCAATGGATACGCGGATTGGCGCGGGCGATCAAGTTGTGGCGATTTCGGAAAACTCTGACACCATCAAACTTTCGGGCTTGGCTAATTTCAATATTGATTTAGATGCTTTGGCGCAAGGCACCCTGTCCACGCCCGCGCCGGAACGCACCTTGATCCTGGGTTGGAATGCGAGTGGTTCGGAAATCGTCAGCGAGCTGGATCACTATGTCCCGCCGCATTCGCAGACGACGGTGGTGGCAAACCTCGCCGCGGTGCCGATGCCACCAACCACGAATCAAGTGGTTGCTTATCAAATGGGCGATACGACTGATCGCGCGGTGCTGGATCTGCTCGGTGTGGCGACCTTCGATCATATTATTGTGTTGAGCTATTCGGATATGGCAAACGCACAGCAAGCGGACGCGCAAACCTTGATCACGTTACTGCACTTGCGCGATATGAGCGAAAAGAGCGGCAAGGAATTTTCAATCGTCAGCGAAATGATCGATCTCCGCAATCGGCAACTCGCCGAAGTGACACGCGCGGATGATTTCATCGTCAGCGATCATTTGGTCAGTTTAATGCTGGCGCAAGTGTCCGAAAACAAATATCTCAATGCGGTCTTTGCCGATTTGTTTGATCCGGCAGGTTCGGAGATTTATCTCAAGCCCGCCAGCAACTATATTGTGCCGGGTCGCTCCGTAAATTTTTATACGATTGTCGAATCAGCGCGGCGGCGCGGCGAAATTGCGATTGGATACCGGCTCAAGCATGATGCGCATGATGCGGGCAAAGCATATGGGGTAGTGGTGAATCCCGATAAATCCAAAACCATTACGTTGGAAGCGGGCGATAAAGTGATTGTGGTCGCGGCGGAATAGCACGTGCGTGTCTTGTTCATCACCGGCGAATTTCCACCGATGCAAGGCGGCGTGGGCGATTGCACGTTTGAGACGGCGCGCGCGCTGGTTGCGTTGGGCGTCGCGGCGCGCGTGTTGACTGCGACAAAAGCGCGCGGCGGTTTGGCATCAGCAGTCGGGGTCCAGCCCATCATCGCGCACTGGGGTTGGTCGAGCTGGCGCGTGATCGCGCGCGCGGTCCGCACATACGAGCCAGACATTGTGCATATTGAATATCAAACGGGCGCCTACCAAATGCACCCAGCGATTGATTTCTTGCCACGCTATTTGCGCGCACACGTGGTGACCACGTTTCACGATTTGCGCGTGCCGTATTTGTTTCCCAAAGCGGGGCGCGTGCGTGAGTGGGTGACGCGCGAACTTGCGCGGTCCAGTGACGCAACGATTGCAACGAACGCCGAAGACTATGCCACGCTCGCGCGATATTCCAAAGTGAGTGCGCTGATCCCGATCGGCTCGAATATCACGACCGCGCCACCGGCGAATTATGATCGCGCCGCGTGGCGCGCGCAACTGGGAGTGGCGGAAAATGAATCGTTGTTGTGCTATTTTGGTTTTCTCAACGAAAGCAAAGGCGGCGAAACGTTGATCCGCGCACTCGCGCAAATGCCCAATGCTAAATTATTATTCATCGGCGGCCAAGTGGGCGCAAGTGATCCGACCAACCAGGCGTACCGACATCAAGTCACTGCGTTGATCGTGGCGCTGGGGTTGACGCCGCGTGTGATCTGGACGGATTACACACCGCCGGAAATCGTGACTGCGAATTTGCTTGCGGCGGATGTGTGCGCGTTGCCGTACCGCGATGGCGCATCGTATCGGCGGGGCACATTGATGGCGGCACTGGCGCATGGTTGTGCGATTGTCACGACAGTCGCCAGCCACCAGGGGTTGGCTGTCAGTCAGCAATTGCCACAATTGGAGCATGAGACAAATTGCGTCCTGATTCCACCGGATGATCCGCGCGCGTTGGCGCAGGCGATTCAGCGTGTCCTGGCATCGCCTGAACTGCGCGCGAAAATTGGCGCGGGTGCCCACGCGCTTGCGCAACATTTTACCTGGGATCGGATCGCGCAACAACACCTTGAGTTTTATCAGCAAATAACCAAACGCGAATGATCAAAAATGCCCAGCATTAAATTGCTGGGCATTTTTTTGTTGGTGCGCCGGATTTATTTTAGACCGGAATGTAAAAAACTGTCAATGAATTGGCGTTGGAAAATGAGAAAGAGTAACAGCAGAGGCCCCACGACAATGACCGTGCCAGCGGTAACGAGCGACCACTGCGCGCCTTGCTCACCGAGTTGCGTAAACACGGCAAGGCCAACCGTCAGTGGGCGGCTTGATTCGCTGTTGGTGACGACGAGGGGCCAGAGAAAATCGTTCCAGTGAAAACTGATCGACGAAAGCGCGAACGCAATCATCGCGGGACGTGCGGGCGGAATGTAGACGTGCCACAAGGTTTGCAACCAATTCGCACCGTCCATGCGCGCGGCGTCGTCCAGATCGCGCGGAATCGTCTTGAACGTTTGGCGCATCAAGAACGTACCGAACGCCGAACCGAAGAATGGCAACATGACCGCGAGGAGCGTGTCGAACAAGTGTAGTTGGCGAATGGTTGAATAATTGGGCACGATGAGCGCGCTGGAGGGAACCATCAATTGCAAAAGAATCAGAAAGAGTAAAACGTTTTGCCCGCGAAATTGAAACCGCGCAAACGCATACCCCGCCAGACTGATCGTCACTAATTGCACGAGCAAAATTCCACCAACAATCGCAATGGTGTTGATATAGTACTGGATGAACGGCGCAATCTTGAACGCGGTGGCATAGTTTTCCAGCGTGGGGCGGTTGCCGATCCAAAGATTCGTCGCGCTCAACGGTTCTTCAGGCGGATGCACTGAAACGGCAAAGGTCCAAATGATTGGAACCGCCCAGACGATAGCGATGATCGCGAGGACGACCAGTCCCAGGTTGTTGGAAATTGACTTGGCGGTAGACCTGCCCAGTCTGCGAGACCGGTCCGGTCTTGGCATTTCATTCATAGGTGGTGCGTCGCTCCGTGTAAATGAAATTAAGCACGGTGAAAATCAAAAGGGCGGCGATGAGAATGACGCTCATTGCGCTCGCTTTGCCGACATCGAGAAAACTAAAGAGGGTTTGCCAGAGATTGAACAATAACATGCTCGTCGAGTTGACGGGACCGCCACCGGTCATGATGTAAATCTGATCGACGGTTTCAAACGCATTGATCACAGCAATCGTCGTGACGAAAAGCGTGGTCCCCATCAGCAAGGGTAGCGTGAGATACCGCGTGGCTTGAATCGTGGATGCGCCGTCGAGATCAGCGGCTTCGAAAACCTCGTGCGGTAATCCTTGCAAGCCCGCAAGATAGAAAATCATGAAATAGCCAGTCTGTTTCCAAATCCCAAGAATCATCAACGCGGTGAGCGCGAGTTTCGTGCTTCCAAGCCAGCTTTGACTGGGAATACCAAAGTTGCCGAGAAAGACATTGATCAGCCCATACCCTGGCGTGTACATGAAATACCAAATCGTCGCCGCGCTAATCATCGGCAAAACGGTTGGATAGAAAAAGGCGAGGCGAAACAAGCCCAGCCCGCGAAATTTTCGATTGAGGACAAGCGCGAGTACGAGTGCGAGAAAAACGCTGATTGGCACCGTGATCGCAACGTAGGCAAAGGTGTTGAAGAGAACGTCGTGAAAAGTAGGATCGTTGGCGAGCAGGGTGAAATTGTCTAGCCCAATGAATTGCGGCGTTTTGACAGCTTGGTTGTCGAGAAAGAGACTGTCATAGGCAACGCGAATCGTGGGCCATAGTGTAAAGACGGTGACAAAGAGAACGGTGGGAAAGAGAAGCACATAGGGCAGAGCGGCAGTTCCAATTCGGAACTGCCGCTTGCTTTGTGCAGAGGTCGTGCGTGAGAATGATGTCATTCGCAAATATCGTAGAGACGTAGCCGGGCTACGTCTCTACCCTTCGGAAAATTAATCTTTGAACGATGCAAGAATTTGATCGGCTTGGGTCTGGGCGGCTTTCAGGGCATCGGCCGCTGAACTCTTGCCGGTCAACGCGGCTTGCACGGCATCGCCCAACGCTTTTTGAATTTGGGCGTTGTTATGCGCGGCAAGCTCTGCGCCAGCGTATTTCAAACCGGCGGGCGCAACAGCGGCTTGCGGCGTTTTGGCGATGTAATCTTTCATCGCTTGCGACGTCATCGCAGATTGGCGTCCAGGCACGTACCCGGTTTGGATACTCCAATCGGCTTGAATGTCGGTCGAGGTCATGAATTGCATAAATTTCCACGCGGCGGCTTGATGATCGGCGGGAATACCCTTGAGCATGTACATGTTTCCGCCGCCCGTTGCCGCGCCGAAACCTTTTTCACCCACGGTGTAGCTCACGCCGACATCGAACTTGGCTTGCTTCAAGATGTTGGTCAGCGAGCCGCTCGAATGCCAGATCATGGCGGCTTTGCCGTTGACGAAATCGTTGGGCATGTTTGCCCAGAGCAAAATGTCAGCCGGCATGACTTTGCTCTTGCTACCGAGATCGGCGAAATCTTGCAATGCTTGCACGACCTGGGGATCGTTGAACGTAACCTTGTTTGCGGCTTTGCCGATGACGTTCGTGCCGTTGCCAATCACGAACGATTGGAACAGCCAGTACGGAATACCATCGGACGAAATTTCAATGCCCCATTGACTGCCGTCGGCTTTGGTTAATTTCTTCGCCGCGTCAACCATTTCCTGATAATTCGTCGGTGGCTTGTTGGGATCGAGTCCGGCGGCTTTGAACAAATCCTTGTTATAGTACAAGACTGGGATCGAGCGTTGGAACGGCAGACTCCAAATGTGACCCTGGTAGGACGAATTGGCGAGATACGCCGGATAGAAATCGGACGTGAACGAATCGCCGCCGGCGGCTTTAACCAAATCGTCGAGCGACATCACGGCATTCGCGTCTACGAGCGAATAGAGATCGGTCGAGAGCAACACCGCAACATCGGGCGGCGTGCCGCCACCCTTGATCGTCGTTTGAATCTTGGTCAGGGTGTCAGGATAACCGCCCGAAAGCACGGCGTTGACTTTGATGTTCGGATTCGCGGCTTGGAATTTTTGGATATAGCCATCGATCACTTGAGTGATCGGGCCGGCGACCGCGACGGGATAGTAGAACGTGAGTGTGACGGGTGCGGCTGGTGCGGCAGTCGGCGCCACGGTTGGCGCGGCGGCGGCGGCATCCAAGT
>JBBIUF010000055.1:25226-29986 GCA_037440365.1 Chloroflexota bacterium | reverse complement strand
TTGCGAAAGACAGCCGCAATGCCTTCAACATAGTTCTCTTGCGCTTGGCGCGATTTGCCTTTTTGTTTTGGTCCAATTTCGGACGCATCATTGCGGGGAATGCCAAATAGTTCGTAAGCGTAAATATGTTGGTCATGGTAATCAATCTGTCCCACATACGGCGGCGACGTAAAAATACCATCGACAAGCCGATTTGCTATTGGCGTTTCTCGCAATGCCTTTTTCAAACTTACTGTGCGTGAATCGCCTTGAATAAGTGTAATCGTCTTGTCGCTACGGAGTTGGTCGAATTGTTTCAAACGGCGCGCTGTATCTTCGCTGTAGGCGTGAATTTTGGATAGACACTCGTCAATTGGAATACACATCCGCGAATGTTTTCGACACCAGTACTCTTTGCCAACTGGTAATGGGGCTTTGGGAGTTGCAAGATCGTAGTGTGGCACAAGACGCGAGGAACGCACGGCTCGGCTTAGCACAACGCGCAATAAATCTTGATACTCGTACTGACTAATCAAGCGCCGATAATAAAGCATTTCCAACACAGTGCGTGGCGCAAACCATGTCTTGAGGTAATCGCTTTTGCATTCAGCCAAAAGACTTGCTTTTAGTTTTTCCATTTGCACATCGGAAAACAGTGGCGGCTGAATGTCTTTGGCGTGAGTTAGATGCTTACTGAATTGAGTGACACGGCGCTCTGCGTCCAGAATTTCCTGACGCGCTTTCTCCACATCATACTTGGCAGTCTTGACGCGAGCAATGCGACAGTTGAACTCTGAAACGTCAATACCAATCACATGCATTTTCATTTCATTGCTCTGTACTAGAGTCGTGCCCGATCCCATAAACGGATCAAGAATAACGTCATCTTCTTCGAAGTAATGAGCCAAGAACCATTCAACTAACTGTGGAATAAATTTGCCCAAATATGGATGCAGACGATGAACGTGTTTAGTGCGCTCACGTTCTGCCAAGTTATAAAACCCCAATTCCGGATGCAGTCCAGCGTGGTGGTGTTTCTCGTTACCTTGCGCAACGAGTGATAGAAATGTTCGTAACTCATAAAGCGAGACACGCAATTCGCCATTGTTGGCACGAGCTATGCGGTCTCCTTCAAGATTGTACTTGGCAATTCGTCCACGCTGAATATAGTCACGAATATTGTGCGGAGTTTTGTCCACAGCACGAGCCGCTTCTTCAAGCGTTGCAAGTTCAAGTTGCTTAATTGGCACGGGCGGCTTGGTTATGTAGCTTGCTCGTGTTTCTTTCGATGTGCGACGTTTTGCTTTGGATACAATTTTCTTTTTTGTTTTTGTGTTCGGCTTTGTTATCATTATCCGCATTTTACCACACCCCGCCTACAAACAAAAACTGCATACTGCCCTACTGTCTCACTGTTCCACCAACGCTTCCAACAACGCCCTCGCCTCTTTCTTCCCGCCGTATCCATTCTCGCCGCCAGGGCCAACACACGACGGACAGCCACGCTCCGCATCGCATTCGCACGCGGACACCAACTCAAGCGCGCGTGCCAGCAACTCATCGTGCAGTTCAAACAAGCGCTCGCTGAAACCGATGCCTGCGGGAATCTGATCGTAAATCACAATAAACAAGTATCTTTTCAGAGTGGACCTATTCGTCACGCTCGTTTTCGGTCTTGGCCCAAACTCCGTTATAGAATGATTTTTTAGACCAATGTTCCGGTTCCAGCTATGGCGATCTGCCCCTCGCTGAAACCGGAACATTAGCTAACTGATTTATCGCTACCTTGTCAAAAGTCCCAAGACCTTGACGCTACATCAGGCGAGGTCGAAACGATCAAGGTTCATGACTCTAGTCCACACTGCGACAAAATCGTGCAGGAATTTTTCCTGCGAGTCTTCATAGCCGTAGACTTCTGCTAGGGCACGGAGCTGGGAGTTCGAACCGAAGATGAGGTCAACCCGGGTGCCGGTCCACTTGAGCGCGCCCGTTGCGCGGTCACGCCCCTCGAATACATCACCGCTTTCCGTAGTTGCCTTCCACGTTGTGTTCAAGTCAAGCAGATTTACGAAAAAATCGTTGGTGAGCGTCTCGGGTCGTTTGGTGAAAACGCCGTGCTGGGATCCTCCCAAGTTGGTCTTGAGCACGCGCATACCGCCCACGAGCACTGTCATTTCAGGCGCAGTTAGCGTCAGCAATTGTGCCTTATCCACCAGTAACTCTTCAGCCGATACAGCATAGCGCGCCTTTTGATAGTTGCGGAAGCCATCCGCGATCGGTTCAAGCACGGCGAAGGAAGCCGCATCGGTTTGCTCTGGCGAAGCGTCCATGCGGCCCGGTGTGAAGGGAACCGTTATCGCGTGACCAGCATTCTTCGCCGCCTGCTCGACGCCCGCGCAACCGGCGAGAACGATCAGGTCCGCCAGGGATACCTTCTTACCGTCGGAGTGCGCACTGTTGAACGCGCTCTGGATGGACTCCAAGCTCTTGAGCACCTTCGCCAGTTGGGCAGGTTGGTTGACTTGCCAATCCTTCTGTGGTGACAGACGAATCCGGGCACCGTTCGCCCCGCCGCGCTTGTCGGAGCCGCGGAAAGTGGACGCCGATGCCCAGGCGATGGAAACGAGCTCCGCGACAGACAGCCCAGAAGCCAGGACCTTGCCCTTGAGGGAAACGATATCCTGTGCATCAATCAGTTTGTGATTGACGGCAGGGATAGGGTCTTGCCAGATCAGTTCTTCGGCTGGAACCTCCGGTCCGAGATAGCGCGTGCGCGGACCCATATCGCGGTGGGTCAGCTTGAACCACGCGCGGGCGAACGCATCTGCGAATTGATCTGGATGTTCCATAAATCGCCGCGAGATTTTTTCGTAAGCCGGATCGAACCGCAGAGCGAGGTCTGTGGTCAGCATGGCTGGCGCGTGACGCTTGGACGAATTGTGCGCGTCCGGCACGGTATCGACGCCTGCACCACCCTTGGGTTGCCACTGTTGCGCACCAGCGGGGCTCTTTGTCAGTTCCCATTCATAGGCGAACAAGTTGTGTAAAAAGTCGTTGCTCCACTTGACCGGTGTAAAAGTCCAAGTGACTTCCAAGCCGCTGGTAATCGTATCGCCACCTTTGCCCGTTCCATATTTGCTTTTCCAACCCAAGCCCTGCTCCTCAATCCCAGCGGCTTCCGGTTCTGGACCCACCAGTTTCGCATCGCCCGCGCCATGGGTCTTGCCGAAGGTGTGTCCACCTGCAATCAGCGCTACGGTCTCCTCGTCGTTCATCGCCATGCGGGCGAAGGTTTCGCGAATATCGCGTGCCGCCGCGAGCGGGTCTGGTTTGCCATTCGGTCCTTCCGGGTTGACGTAGATGAGACCCATCTGCACAGCGCCAAGTGGATTTTCGAGATCTCGGTCACCGGCGTAGCGTTTGTCCTCGAGCCATTTTTTCTCAGTTCCCCAGTAAATGTCCCTTTCTGGTTCCCAGATGTCCTCGCGCCCACCAGCGAAACCGAAAGTCTTAAAGCCCATCGATTCTAAAGCGACATTGCCAGCAAGGATCATCAGGTCAGCCCAGGAAATTTTCCGGCCGTATTTTTGCTTGATCGGCCAGAGCAGTCGCCGCGCTTTATCGAGGTTGGCATTGTCGGGCCAACTGTTGAGAGGCGCAAACCGCTGGCTACCGTTGCCAGCGCCGCCACGACCGTCACCGATTCGGTAGGTGCCGGCACTGTGCCACGCCATACGAATAAACAAAGGTCCGTAGTGCCCAAAATCCGCGGGCCACCAGTCCTGCGATTTGGTCATCAGTTCGCGGAGGTCTTTCTTCACAGCCGCCAGCTCGAGCCGCTTGAATTCTTTTGCATAGTTGAAATCTTTGCCCATGGGATTGGACTTAGCCGATCGCTGATGCAGGATATCGAGCTTGAGCTGATTGGGCCACCAGTCGCTGTTTGTCGTGCCGTTGCTGGCAGTGGGCTGAGACCTGATTGTTGCTGAGGCATTGCTATCTTCGTTCATATTGTTTATTCCTTTCGTTGAGTGAATTGTTGGACAGCGCTACTATAAATCTATGAAATATCATCCGGTTCAGGTTCCTCCTTGTGTGAGATGGTTGTGGTTATTTATCTCACGCGTGATCATATTGGGTTTTCCGCCAGCACAGCCAGAAAGCTTGTTCAAGCAAGGTGATGAGATGTCCAAATAATCAATGGAAGAGGGTGCGCATTGGAGGTTTTGGTCGCAAGTCGGTGCGAAATGCACAGCATAACCATTAATTGCCGAAACAAGCGGTAACACGAAAATTGCAGTGATACGATTCATCGAAGCCTCCACGCCTGGGTCGATTATATATTAACGATACCACACTTGTCGTAAGACAAGTGGAAGCCAAAGCCGAAGAAACGCGCCAGCCTCCACCGCGCCAATGTCGCACTTGCCGTTGACAGGGATGGGGCGTGGCGCGCCGCGCTGATCTGTGGTGAGCGTGATACCACAGCCATTGACACCGGAGGATGATCGCAGTTGAAAATGACAAGCCGCCACCGACGCGGGGTGCGTCCAGTGGCGGCGATGGTACTCGATGGAGAGCAACTATTGATTACCCCGCACTCATCACGAGGAATGCTTGTGGCATAGCTTGATGGATTGAAACTAGCTCAAGTATAATCAATCCTCATCGGTCAGTCAAGCGGGGATACGAAAAATCAGGATACAGCGAGAATTGCATCCTGATTTTTACCACCCAACCTTGTGCTCGTTAGCCGCTATCCTGTTCTTGCCAAAAACCGG
>JBBIUF010000055.1:0-25126 GCA_037440365.1 Chloroflexota bacterium | reverse complement strand
GGCTTCCCCTTGTTTATCGCCGCACTCATTCTCGCCACCAGGGTCAACGCACGAAAGACTTGAAATAATTTTTCGTAGCCAACGCGCGGACAAATAAATTTCCGCGCTACTGAACAGCGTCGAATAAATTCAAATGTTTTCCAGTCCGATTTATCGGACGTTGTTCTTTAGCGCCCGACGATTGATCGTCGGACGCACAACCCATTTATTCGTAGCGTCAAACGACCATCTTTTCCAACAATGCCCTTGCCTCTTGCTTGCCGCCGTACCCATTCTCGCCGCCAGGGCCAACGCACGAGGGACAGCCACGCTCCGCGTCGCATTCGCACGATGACACGAGTTCAAGCGCGCGCGCCAGCAATTCATCGTGCAGTTCATACAAACGCTCGCTGAAACCGATCCCCGCCGGCACACTATCGTAGATCGCAATCGTGGGTTTACCGTCCGCAAGCGGCGACGCAGGATCGGAATGGACGCCAATGTCGCGCGCATCGCACATTAAAAAGAATGGCGCGAGATCGCCTAGCACGTGCGCCACGCCCGCCAGTCCACTTTGAATCCGCACCGCCAATTCCGCGCGGCGGTGACACGTTGGGCACAGCGTCACAAGATTGTCGAGTCGGTTCGCTTGCTCACGCGTGGCAAACGCGCGGAATGGAACCTTGTGATGAACGTGATGCGCCTTGCCATTTTCCAACGCGCCACAACCCTGGCATTTATATCGGTCGCGCGCGCGCACCTGGTCGCGCAACGTGTCCCATCGCGGACCATAATCATTCGCCGCGTTCGACCACAAGCCCGCTTCACTCAAGCGCGCAACGGTCGTATCGTTTGCCGCGAGCCAGTATCCCGTCGTGTGCAATTCGCTGGGCGGCAGAGATACCACACCCGCGCCGAGGTGTTCGTGCGTGTGCCACTTGATTTTCTGGTAACCGACGACCTGGGTTGTAACCGCAATCTCGCCGTGCGCTTTCGTCGCGCCGCGCACGGGAGCTTGCGCGAGCGTGTCGAGTAATTGCACCGTCGTCTCTTTGCGCGGCTCGGTATAATAATCGGCGTCCGTCGCGCGCAAATGCGCGATGCCGTGTTCCAGATCGAGATCGCGCACCAGGAACGATTGCGCCTCGTGCAAATAAATCGCGTCGGGATGCGCCATCCATTCCGCGCTCGCGCGATCCAAAACGCCGATAATGTTTGGTTTTGTCATTGCGCGGCGTAAAATTTGCGCCGAAGCAAGCCCCAGCTCGCTCGGAGACTGCTTCGCTTCGCTCGACATGCCAGTATCCCTGTCATCGTCCACTTGCAGTGCCACTGTATCGCCGGACGCGCTCCGCAACGAGATCGCTTCCGCCGGATATTGATCCGCCATCCAGAAAAATTTTTCGCCGGATGCATGCAACACACCGGATTCGCTCAACACGTGCAGAAATTCGGCGACGCGATCGGATGCAACGCGCCCAAAATTTTCGCCGCCGCGAAACGGCAGTTCAAACGCGGCGCATTTCAAATGGTGCAAAAGAATGAGCAAATTGTCGGGATTGATGAGCGCCTGTTCCGGTGTCCGCGCAAAAATATAATCGGGATGCCGCGTCAGAAATTGATCCAGCGGATCGGCGGAAGCAACGAGGACCGCGAGCGACGTTTCAGCACCGCGTCCTGCGCGCCCGGCTTGCTGGTGTGTTGCCGCAATCGTCCCCGGATAGCCCACCAGAATCGCCGCGCCCATGCCGCCAATGTCAATGCCCAGTTCGAGCGCGTTCGTCGCAACCACCGCCCGCACCACGCCATCGCGCAAGCCGCGTTCGATCGCGCGCCGCTGTGCCGGAAGATATCCGGAACGATAACCGCGCACCGTGCCCGCGTTGTCTTTTTCGGTGAGATAACGCAGAATCACTTCAACCGTGCGTCGCGCGCGCGCAAAAATGATGGTTTGCACCTTGCGCTGTTGTAATGCTTGCGCCAGCTTGACACTTTCAAGCAAGGCACTGCGCCGCAAACCCAGCGCGCGATCGACGACCGGTGGATTATAGATCACGAAATGTTTTGCGCCGCGCGCCGCGCCGTCCTCGTCGATCAACACAACCGCTTCCTCGATCAATTTTTCCGCGAGTTCAACTGGATTGGCAATCGTTGCCGACGTGAGAATGAATTGCGGCGATGCGCCATAGAATTTAGCAATGCGTTTGAGCCGCCGCAAAACATTCGCCACGTGCGAGCCGAATACGCCGCGATATGTGTGGAGTTCGTCAATCACGACAAATTGCAAATGGCAAAAAAATTCCGCCCACAAGGTATGGTGCGGCAAGATGCCGGTGTGCACCATGTCCGGGTTGCTGACGATGATGCGGGAATTTTTACGAATGATCGCGCGTTGGCTCTGTGGCGTATCGCCGTCATAGGCAGAGACGGACGGAGGACAGCAGACCGCAGAACGATTTGCCTCGGTCATTCGTCTGCCGTCCTCCGTTAGGTTTGCGACCTGGTCTTGCGCCAACGCTTTGGTTGGAAAGAGATAGAGCGCGCGGGAGTTTGAATCACAAAGCAATTGATCGAGGACTGGTAAATTATAGCAGAGGGTTTTGCCGCTCGCCGTACCCGTGACCACGACGATGTGTTTGCCGGCGCGCGCATTGTGCCACGCGGCGGCTTGATGTGTGTAGAGTGACATGATGCCGCGCGCCCGTAACGTTGCGCTCAACCTGGGATCGAGATCGGCGGGAAACGCAACCGTCTGCGCGGCGCGCGCTGGGGTTGTTTGCGTAACCACCATGTTCGGCGCGATGGTGTGGTCCATGCGCCAATCAGATAACAGCGTTTCAATCATGCGCGCGATTATAGCACCAAATAAAAAACCTGACAGGCGCGTACACTCTGTCAGGTTTTTCGATTAACGCAACAAGATTACAAACAACGCGGCGCAAAATTCACCGAGTCGAAGATGATGCGCGACGAGAGGAATGGTTCGTATGTCACATCGGAAAGCGAAACGTACTCGCCGCCCGTGCCGTTAAAGTTGAACGTGCCCAGCGACACCCATTGACCGCCCGACGCCGCCTGGTTGACCGTGCGCGCTTCATATTTGCCGGCATGGTAGACCCAGTAACGCGCGTTGCGCGTGGTGGCATAACCCGCCGGAATATAGACCGACACTTGATAATAACACGCGCGGGTCGGCGGCACATACCAGCGCGCCCAATTGTAACGCGATTGCGCGTACGAATTGTTCATCGTCCAAAATGCCGTGCCGCCGTACCCATTCGCTACTGGTTGCCAGCCATTGCCCGTGCCGCCCTTTTGGAAATACGCGCTCCGCGTATCAATTGCCAAATCAAAGGGCTGGGGTCCTGGTTGCGGACCGGGCGGCGGTGGCACGGGACCTGGATTGCCGCCGGGCGTAATCGTCACGGCAATCATCGAGCCACCCAGGTGCTGATAATACTCGACGCGCCAATCGTGCATCCCCGCAGTAAGATACGCCACTGCAAGATACGTGGTCGGCGGTTGATCCTTCCATTGATTGATCAGCAGGTTATTGTCTACCCAGACCCGCACGCCATCATCCGCCGTTGCGCTCACGGTGTAATAGCCGGTCGTTGGCGTATTCTGCGTGATCCGCCAGCGTGCAGACCAATTGATTCCTTGCGCGATACCCAGCCCCGGCGAATTGCCGCCCCAGTTGAAATTGAGGTTGGCATCATCGCGGAATAACGCAGGCATGCCCGCCAAATCCATACCGTTATAATACTCACCGTGCCACACGGGACCGACGGGTTGCGGTGCCGGCGCGGGCGCGATATATTGCATAGCAAAATGCGCTTCGGCGGTGCCACCGTTGTTAAAGTATTCCATGCGCACGAGGTGAAAACCCTGCGTGAGATTCAGCGTGACACTATGCGCCGAAGTCGGTTGGGCGTACCACGCATCCATCACCAATTGATCGTCCACAAACAAACGCGCACCATCTTTGGTGATCGTGGTGAATTGCCAGGCGCCGGTTTGATTCATAAAGAGCCAGCGAATCCAACGGATCGAAAAACCGCCGTTCGGGATACCGTTGACCGGCGAATAGCTTCCCCACACAAAATCAATGTAGGGTTCGCCTCGCGTAAACGCGGCGTCACCTTGCAGGTTTACATTGGGATAATAAAATCCTGTCCACGTTGCCGCTGTTTGCGCCCCTGCCGGCAATGCACCCGTGAAACTTGCCCCCAACAATAACAGCATCGCTAGTGCAAGCCAAACCATCTTTCTCTTCATCGAGTCCTCCCCAGTGGTGGCTGTTCGCGCCCCTGTCTTATGTGACTAGATTATACAACAAATTTCAGATTTCGCAATATGGAAATTTCAGTGCAACGTCCAAGCTGGCATGACATCATCGAACGCGCCATCGGTGACCCGCGCGACAGTTGCGCCATCCGGCGGCATGGCATAAATGGCGCGCGTGCCGCCGCGCGACGAAACAAACGCAATCCATTTGCCGTCCGGCGACCACACCGGACTGGTATCTTCAGCGGGATCATGTGTGAGGCGCTGAACAGCGGTGCCGTCTGCGTTCATCGTATAAATTTCGCGATTGCGCGCGCGATTCGATACAAACGCAATGCGTTTGCCATCGGGCGACCACGCCGGCGCAAAATCGCGGGATGGTCCATCGGTCAGCCGAATCGCATTTTTATTGCCAGTATCCATGCTCGCGCCGAACGCTGGCACTGCCAGCACATAAATATCGTCGGTTCCATTTGCATCTGCCGCATACGCAAGGCGCGTGCCATCCGGCGACCACGCAGGCATGGTTTCGTTGATCGGCGTATTGGTCAGCCGCACCACATTGGAGCCATCCGTGTTCATCAGATACAATTCGCTATTGTCCGTCGGCATGGCAACAAATGCAATGCGTTTGCCATCCGGCGACCACGCGGGCATAAAACTGTTGGGCGCGCCAACCAGTGAAAGCCGCGTGGGGTTGGTGCCATCGGCATTGATCACAAAAATCGCATAGCTTGAGCCATCCCAACGTGCATACGCCAGCCGCTTGCCATCCGGCGACCAAGTGGGCGATTCGTTCGTTGATTGTTCTTGGGTCAAGCGCGTGACGTGCGAACCATCCGCATCCATCACAAACAAAGGTGTTTCACTGCCGCGGTGCGAGACATAGGCAATGCGCCCCACGCGCGGCAGTGCGGTTGGCTCTAGTGTAGGCACGATTGCCGCCACGCTGGGCGCAGTTGGTTTGAGTGTTGGGGGCGCAGGCGTAGCAGGCGCGCTACATGCCACAACGACGCTAACAAGGAGCAGACTGACCATCAACCACAGTTGTGAATTAAAAAGACGGCGCATAACATCCTCAATCCAATTTGGAACAAAATTCTGCCGCCGCGCTTGGGCCGCACAGCGGCAGATCGCGTGCCAGGTTATTTCACACGCACATGAATTAGCCACACCAACATTGCGAACCCGATCCTGCGTTTCATTTCTGCTCCTGGTCTCTAGCGCGTAAACGTCACTTGCCCCGATTCGTTTCCTTCTTGCCACGTGCCGGTGATTGCGCTTGCATCGCCGTTCACCTTGCCATTAAATTTGAGCAGGGTTGCGCCAACGCGATTCCACATGACATCAAACGTGAGACTCGTTCCGTTAAATGAACCATTGACCACTTGGCCGTCTTGCGGCGTGCCGCGAATGTCCGTCCACGTGCCGCTAACGCCACAGGGATAGTTCATGCAACCGATTGCCTCTTGCAAATTCAAGAGATAGCCGCTCGCTTGCCAATCGCCGCCGATGTTGACACGCGGCACGGCGGTTGGCGGTACCGGTGTAGGCGGGATCGGCGTGGGCGGGATCGCGGTTGGTGGGATCGGCGTGGGTGGGATCGCGGTTGGATCGGCGCAATTATTTGCGAACAGTGCTTGGTTCGATGCGAACGAATTCGGCGTTGCAATTTGCGCTTGCGCCCAGAGATTGCCTTTGAGACCAACACTAGCTTGATAATTGGGCAAAGCGAATGTGCCAGCGGCAGGCGCACTAAAAGTCAACAGCGGCGACGGCGCGAGTCCACCTGGGAACACCCAACGATAGGTGAGCGTGCCAGCGGCATTTGTTGTGACCGTCCCGTTCAAGTTGAAGATCGCGGGACAATTACCAGAATAATTCGCTGGGTTTGCACCAACGGAAACGCCCGTGACCGCAAACGTGGGTGGCGCAGTCGGGATTGGCGTGGGCGGCACCACCGTCACGACAACCTGGGTGCTGGTGGTATTGCCGCCGCATGTGGCGATCAGTGTAAAGATTGTTGTTTGATCGACAACGATGGTTAGCTGACCGGGTGTTGTGATGCTCCCGATGCCCGGCTCGATCCGCACGTTCTCTGCGTTGCTGACCGCGCCCCAGTTCAACGTGATGCGACTGCTCGGTGTAATTTTTGTCGCGGACGCGGTGAATGTCGAGAGTTGCGGTTTGCCCGCACAGACGGGCGTCGGTTGCGGATTGGACACATTGATCCGCAGATCAAGCAATTGCCCAAAGAGCACACCCTTTGCATCGCGCATTTGCCACATGCCTACGTGCGGACCTGGGTTGGCGGGCGCGGTCATGGCGAGTTTCACATCGGCGGTTGCGCCTTGCGTGGTGGGCGGCACCGCGACGGCGGTACCGGGCATCATCGCTTCGCCTGCAACGAATGCCAGTTGATAGCCCGCACTCCACGCGCACGTGCCATTATTCAATAATCGCCACACTTTGTTAAATGATTGATTCGGCGCAAGCACCGTGCCATCCGGCATATCCAAATCCGAAATCATCACGGCATTGTTCGTGCAAGCGCCCGGTTGTGGGAGCGACGTTGGCGCGACAGTGGGCGCAACCGTTCCACCAGGCGTTGGCGCAGGCGCAGGCGCGGCAACAACCATCACGGTGGCAAGATCGCTCGCGACGTTATCCACGTTGAACGCGCGCACACTCAAGGTATGCGCACCCAGCGTGGCTTGCCACGTTTGCGCGACGGTGAACGATTTTTGCGGCGTGTCCGCTTGATCCGTCCGCACGACAAAATGATCAACAGCCAGTTCGACACGGACAATGCCTTTGGCATCCGTCGCGGTTGATTGCACAATCACATTCGTCCCGGTCAATACTTGGGCGCCGTTTGCTGGAGACGCGAGTACGATCGTTGGCGAGCGCGAGGGCTGACAGGCAATCGCCAGCATAATGCCGATGATTGCCAGAATGCCTAACAAGCCACCCAGAATAAGCCACTGCCGATGATCCGACTTCATGCCAAATTCTCCTTTTGCTCTGACGAGACATTCTGTACAGCGTGCGCGTGCGCCTGGGTCAAGACGGCTTGGCGCAATTGCTCGTCCAAAAATCCCTTGAGCAAAGCCACATTCGCGCCCGCCGCTAGGCAGACTTGTTGCTGGCGAATACTTTCCACCAACGCAATGGATTTGATGTGCGGCAGTTCGCCCTGCAGTTGGCGGAGTAAGGTTTCCATCTCCCATTCGGTCAGATCCGAATCTACGACGACCAAACTGGGTTGCCATTCGCGGATGGTGTCTAGCGCGATGAGCGCGCTACCGACAACCGCAATCACTTGCGCGTTGGGAATGGTTCGCAAATAAGACAAGAGCGAATTACGCATGACGCCGGGTTTAGCGGCAACTACAATGAGCGTTTTTTCTTCAAGTTGCATAGGGATCCCTTGTCTGGAACTATCCGTGAGCAGTCCATGAGTTGCGTTTAACGTAACAGATTTTGCCGCAGATTACATCTACCTGAAAGTATAAACCTGGATCAACAAAACGACCGCTCTGGGAGCGGTCGTTCTCAACGAAACGCATAGGATAAACTCAACACAATTGCGCCGCTTGGTCGCGCATCTCGGTAAGAGTTTTTCGATTTGACACTCGTGATCAAATCAGATATACTCTGGGCCGTTGGTGGCGCCGTGGCCAAGTGGCAAGGCAAGGGTCTGCAAAACCCTGATCAGCGGTCCAAATCCGCTCGGCGCCTCACGCGACTTGCAAGTTCCCAGGAACTTGCAAGTCTTTTTTTTATTTGCGCCGCCATAACACGAAACCCAACACGAAAAAGAGTGCGCCCGTTGCCAGCGTCGTGGTCGCGCCAACTTCGGCGACAGCATACGCATCCAGCGTCGCCGAAGTATTCCCGCGCGCGGGCAGTGCTGGCGCAAACGCGCGCGGGGTTGCGGCAACGCGGCTCGCGGTTGCGGTGACGGTTGCCGCGCGCGGCGTCGGCGTCGGCGTGCGCGTGATGGTTGGCGTTATTACGCGCAGAGTAGGCATGGCCGTCGGGCGCAAGCCAAAATCCAAATCTGCGTCAAAGCGCGGAATCACCACCAGGCGTCCACGCACCCGGCTGACCACGCCGATGATACGCACCGCCTGTCCACTCCGCATTGTCGTAGGCAAGCGCAGATGCGTCGTCGAATCCATCGAAACAATCGCCGCCCCGCTTCCATCATTCAATTCAAATTCGTACCGCGACGTGACCTTGCCAATCGTGCCGCTGATTTCCACCAGCCAACCTTCCGCCGCCGGAGCAATGTCCCCTGTCGCATAGCGGCGCGGCACAACCGTGCCACACGTGCCGCGCAATTCGAGTGTATCGTCATCGGTCACGTTGATCTCGCGCTCGCCAGAAGTCAAGCGCACTATCCCGCGCAAACTCACGCGATCATTGACCTTGAACGTTGGAAAATTTCCCACGCGCGACGAGACATAGACTTTGATGCCACCCATCGCATCCTGGACGAAAATATACCGGTCACTGAAAACATCCGGCGGGACAGTCACGCAACCTTCGATCTGCACACGTTTGTTCAGGTTAGTTGTGCGCGCTGTTTCAACCGAGACATTACCCAGCTCCCAAGTTTTTTCGCGCGGCGTGGTTGTTGGCAGAATTGGCGTGGGCAATGCGGTCGCATCCGTCCAGATCGGTGCGGAAAATGCCAGGTCGCCATCGGCTTGGGTCACGCGCGCATAGTACGCATGAGACGAACTACCGTTCACGGTGATATTCCAGGTCAAGGCGGACACGCCTGAAAAATTTTGCGTCCGCACGACCACGCCGTTATCCATCAAATCGATCTGCACCGCTTCGGCATCCGGGTCAGCCAGCGTCACGGTAAATGTCAGCACCGGTTGCGCCGTAATTGTGCCGCCCATCCACACCCCACGTGCTTGAAACGCGAGCGCAAGGTTGGCATCCTCGGTGGCAAATATCCGGCGCGCCTGAAACGCTTCGATCACATGGGTTAGCGTGAGCGACGGCGCAATCACGCCCACGCGGTGTGGCGAATCACTGCCCCAGGCAAGCGCATGATGATCCGAATTATTCGTCGGCGCAACGTGCCAGCCGCGCCGCAAACTAATCGGAAGCTCCGCGTCATACCGCGTATAGTTATCCCCGCCATTGTTGCCCACTTCTTGCAAAGCAATTTTTGCAAACGCCCCGGCGTTGAAAGCAAAATAATTGAAATCGCCGCCATACGTTGGATCCGGGTGATTGAATTGCGCGACGACGCTCGCCGGTTGCGCGGCAAGCCAGGTGTAAAATTCCGGGTAGGTGTCATAATTGGGATCGTCGTGGGTGATCCACGTTTCGCCGTTATAGACATTGACATGCCCGTTGTTCGGATTGGTATATTCAAAACCCCGCAAGCCGATGAACGCGCCGTCGCTTGTTGTATCGCGCACCGCGTTCCCTGTGGCGTCCCAAGCTTCCGCCGTCATGCTCGAATCGTGATCGGTCAGCGCGAAAAAATGCAAGCCATTCGCGCGCGCCGTGTCAAACGCCATGCGCGGCGGACCATCGCCATCCGAGACCGTCGAGTGCGCGTGCAAGTCACCCCAAAAAGCGAACATACCATCGGGCATTACCGCGCCGGGTTTTGGCGCAGGCGGCGCAGGCGTCACGACGCGCGTTCCTGGGTTGGGCGGTGCGCTCAAAAAATCGAGTGTCATGCTTTGCGTGGCGCTGGTGTCATAACGTTGCAAAGCCAACGGTGCGTTCGCTTTGGCGTGCCCGCGCAAACCGACCGCGGCAAAATTGCCGCTCCCCCAAGCCACCGCATCCACCCATTGATCACTGGGACCCAGGAGCAAAATTTCATCGCCGCTATTTGCCAGCGACCACGAGCCAGTTGCCCATGCGGTATATTTCGCCAAATTAGGCACACTCGCCGTATCGGTGAGCGCGCCCGTCGTCACCAGTTCAAACGTCGGAGCAATGCCAAAGCGCGCGCGAAACTGTGCCGCGTTTTTGGCGACGATCAAGGTTGCGTCCGCCGCGAGCCAGGTAGGAGACGGAAAGAGATACATGCTTTCGCCGCCGCCTTTGGTTTCCTCATCGCCGATTTTATAACCGCCGAGATCGAGAGAGTGCGTCAGCGGATTATATATTTCGACAAACTCATCGCCTTCATCAACCATGATGCCGTCATATACAACCTGCGTGATCAAGATTTTTTCGGCAGGCGGGAGCGCGGTTGCCGTGGCGGTGCGGAGTGGCGTGGACGTGCGCGTCGCAGTAGAGGTTGCCGTGCGCGTCGTCGTATTCATCGCGGTCGGCGTGCTGGTGGGCAAGGCAGAACACGTGATCGCGGCGAGCGTGCTGTTGCGCGGCGCGGGCAACCCAACTGCAAAATCGCTTGCGTTGTTATCCGTGTCAACGCAACCATTGCCCGCACGCAAAAGCGCGTTCGTATTACTCGGCGCGGGCGCAACACCTGCGCCTTCAAAGCAATTGGAGCCAGAGCCAAATCCAACCAGGTCAACGATGTTTGCGCCGGTGGGACACGTGCCGCTTAAAAGTGCGGTGGTGTTGACGAGTGCGACCTTGCCTGCCGTTGCCGCCAGCGCGAGCGTCCCCGTTACATCCGGCGCGGGTAAATTGAGCGTGCCGCCGGTCCCTGCCGCTTCTTGGATCAAAAAATATTGACCGGGCGCGAGCGTGCCGGTCAAACCAGTCGTGACCCAGGTTGCGCTGGTGGATGATGCATACTGCACCGTCCAGCCAGTGAGCGTGACGGTTGTCGTGCCGCGGTTGAACAATTCGATGAAATCGTTTTTGTACGTTGCGCCCGCGTTGCCACCGCCGCCATAGATTTGACTGATGACGAGCGTGGACGAAGGCAGAGGTATCACCCAGAGGGAAAAGGCAACGGTGATCAGCGAACCCAGGATCACAACCAGGAGGAAGATTTGAGAATACAATCGCCGGCGAGTGGGCATGGGCGCGTCCCCATCGGGAGGATATTGCAAGTGGACGCGCCCAAGTAACCGCCACGCTTGCTAAAACTTGGCGGCGAGTATAGCATAACGCGAAAACCAGGTCAAATTTTATTTAGATCTTTTGCAACGCCACGCGAATGACGCCGCGCGCCTTTGCCAATTTTTCGCGCGCGACCGGTGGCGGCACATTAGCCAACGCGCAGACAAGCGCAGTTTTCACTTCGCCGTTACATTCCGACAAGATCGCCGAGGCGTCCATCGGCGGCAACCCACTAACCGTTTCGATAATGCGCCGCGCGCGTTCCCGCAGTTTCGCATTCGTCGGTTGCACATCCACCATCAAGTTGCCGTAGGTTTTGCCCAAGCGGATCATGACGCCGGTGCTGATCATGTTCAAGACCAATTTTTGCGCGGTGCCGGATTTCAAGCGCGTTGAACCCGTCAAAATTTCTGGACCGACGAGCGGCGCGATGCTGATCGCGGCGTGTTCTTCCAACAACGAGGGACGATTGCAAGCGAGTGAAGCAACCAACGCGCCGCGTTTATTAGCCTCAATCATTCCGCCGATCACATACGGCGTGCGCCCACTTGCCGCGATTCCGATCACGCTGTCAAGCGCGGTCAAGTTTAACGCGGCAATATCGCGCGCGCCTGCATCGGCATCGTCTTCCGCGCCTTCAATCGAATGGGTGATCGCGGGCGCGCCCCCGGCAATCAATCCGATCACTTGGTTCGGTGGCGTGCTAAACGTCGGCGGACATTCCGCCGCATCCAACACGCCCAGCCGGCCGGAGGTTCCCGCGCCGATATAGATCAACCGTCCGCCGCGTTGCATGCGTTCGGCGATGGCATCAATGGCTTGCGCGATCTGATTCAATTCAGCGGAAACGGCAAGCGCGACGCGCGCATCTTCGGCGTTCATGCGCCGCACCATATCGAGCGTTGGAAGCGAATCAATTTCGGCGCTCGCCGGATTGCGGGCTTCGGTCAGCGAGTTTTCGTCTGGCAATTGATCAGGGGCAGTGTGCGTTTTGCCTAGAGTGATGTTACCCAGCACAACGGCGTGTCGTGCACCGGTTGCGCGGGCAAGATTCCCCGGTCGCCCAAACCAGGTTTCATACGCCAGCACCGCAAATGCAATTGCTTCTTTGGCTTCGACATCCAGACCGAATTCGTCGGAGCGTAAAATTTTTGCGGGCGCGATCCATTCGCCGAGCATTCTCATGAGCGTTGGATTTTGCGCGCCGCCGCCACTGACGATCACTTCGTCGGGCGGGCGTGGCAAAAAATCGGTGTATGCTTGCGCAATCGAGCGCGCGGTGAACGCGGTGAGCGTCGCAAGTATGTCATGGTCGGTCAAGCCGCGTTGTTTTGCCTTGTCCCACACGGTCGCGCCAAATTGCACACCAAATAATTCACGCCCTGTGGTTTTGGGTGGTTGCTCGCGCAGGAACGGCTCTTGCATCAATTCGGCGAGCAAGGTTTGATCTACGCGACCTTGCGCCGCGAGCGCACCATCATGATCATAATTCCACGCGCCGTTCGTCGCGCGATGCGCCGCGTAATCCATCAGCATATTACCGGGACCTGTATCGAAGGCAAACGCTGGCGCCGTGCCAGCGGGTGGCAAGTACGTGACGTTGCCAATGCCGCCGATATTTTGCGCGGCGCGCACGCGCGTGGGATGCGCGAGTAACAACACATCCAGGTAAGCGACCAGTGGCGCGCCTTGTCCACCTGCCGCCATATCGCGCGTGCGAAAATTCGAAATTGTCGTAATGCCGGTGCGTTCGGCGATTACCGCTGGCTCACCCAGTTGCAAGGTCGAAGCGTCGGGTCCACTGGGAATGTGCCACAAGGTTTGACCATGACTGCCGATGAGATCAACTTGGGCGGGCGTGAGACCTGCGGCGGTAATTGCTTGGAGCGCCGCCTCCGCAAATGCTTCGCCAATATGCACATTGAGCGCACACAAACGCTCGCCGGTGCCGTATTCGGGACGAAAACATTTCAGGATTTCGTCGCGCACGGCGCTGGGATGATCGACGTGCAGGTGCTTGAGCAGTTTCCACTGCAATGCGGGCGGCGCGCCAAACATTTCGACAACCGCCGTTTCAATGCCATCCGCCGAAGTGCCTGAGATCATGCCGACAACAATCATGTCAATCTCCGTTGTGAATCACGTCTTGTGTTTGCACCGTTTCCAGTAAATCAATTCACTCACACCCGCAATCACATAATCGTCGAGCTTGCCGACAAATTGATAACCGAGTCGTTCATAAAATTTCTGCGCGGCCGTGTTGAAATCGGACGTGAGCAAAAATAAATCGCGCCCTTGCGCGAATGTTTTTTCTTCGGCGAATTGCATCAACGCGCGGCCAACGCCACGGCCGCGTTCGCCGGGACGCACGCCGATGAGTTGCACATATCCACTGCGATTGAATACGCCGCGTTCAGCCAGCCATATAAAGCCAACGACAGCGTTTTCGTTTTCCGCCACATAGATCGCCGGGTGGGTGCTGATGCCGTCATGCAAGCGTTGGGCGAACGCATCGGCGGTGACGCTATACCGTTGCCAGAGTGGCGTCGCGGCGACCCAGCGCGCAATGTCGGCAACGTCGTTCGCGATCATGAGACGGATCGAAACCAAGTTTGGCATTTGATATTGATCAATTCTGCATACGTGGATCGAGCGGGAGAAAAGCGCGTCATTGCGTTTAGGCTGTGGTGTGTTAGACTGGTCTATACCACTGACATTGTACGTGATTCTGCATGTTTGTCAATGGTATCGTTTCAAAAAAAACAAAACCAGGACGCACAATCCAGTGCGCCCTGGTCAACTGCATTAATCCTATTGGGTTACGATCTGGCTTGCCGTCGGACTATTTGATCACCGCCACACGCTCGTATGCCCAATCCACGGGCGTCGCGTCACTGGCAAGTTTCGTTGCGCCGGTGCCAGCCGCATTCATCCGCCACAAACTCCACGCGCCATTCTCAGCCACGCGATAATAGATCGTATTGCCGTCCGGCGACCATTGCGCGCCGACATGTGCGGCAGTCCCAGAGGTCAATTGCTTTTTGCCGGTCCCGTCCACATTGATCACGAACAGTTGCTTGACGCCATCCGCTTCGGCTTGATACACAATCGTGTTGCCATTCGGCGACCAAGCAGGCGTGGTGGCAAGGTCGGCGACCACCTTGGTGCCCAAGTCACCGCCGCCTGCATTGGCACGAAAGATGCCACAGTCCGAGCCGCGACACGACGCAAAGGCCACTTGCGTATCGTCGGGCGACCAGGACGGTTGCGAGCCGCCAACCACAATCGTGCGCCGCCCACTGCCATCGGGATGAATCGCGTCAATGTTGATCGGCGCGCCTTCCTTCAAACTGGGTTGCGATGAAAACGCGATCCATTTGCCGTCGTGCGACCACGCGAGATACTTGGCGTTACTCTCACCCAGAATCTTGTGGGCGTTACTGCCATCGGCGTTAGCAAGGTAAATACCATCGTTCCAATGATAGTACGCCACTTGCGATCCGTCAGGTGCAAACACGGGCGAGGATGCTTGCGTCAACAGTTGTTGCGCGTCACTACCATCAGCGCGCGCAAGCCACACGGCTTTGCCTTCAGGCGCCGAGCCGCGCTCGATGCTATACGCCACGCGCACGCCCGCGCCCGTGCTACCGCCGCTCGCTGGCGCGACACCCGGTTTAGCAATCGGCGCAACCGCCGTGGGCGCAGTCGCCGCGGCTTTTGCCGCGCCTTGATTTTGCAGATACAACCACCCGCCACCCGCCGCGAGCGCGCCACAGAGCAATAAGAGCAAACAGCCCGCGATCCCGCCGAGCAACAATGGCGTACGATTGGGTTGGCTTGGCGCAGACGCGGCTTTTTTCTTGCCGACGCTCGGCATATTATTAAATGGATCAGACATTTCGCCTCCTTGGGTGTGGAGCGGCCACATCGAGCCGCCCCTACGATCGGTTAATGTTTCTCCGCGTCATCATCCCACGGCATTTGTTGCGCCGAGGCAGACGCCGCGCGTTTGATTTTGATCTTGGGCCGCGGCGGGTTGCTGGCTGGCGCGGACGTGCCGCTCGTCAACTTGACGCGACTCGGCTTGGGTTCTGGCGCGGGCGTCAAGCCGGGCCATTGCGGAATCGCCAAGCCGCGTTCGCGTACGAGTTTGAGCGCGATCGGCGCAAAGAACAAGCCGAGCAAGAGGATCAGCATGAACAAGAACAAGACCCAGGACGATGCTTGCGCTTCGACTTCGGGCAGAACGCCGCCGGGATTGTACGCGGCTTGAGTTGCCGCAATCCCTGGCACGGTCACGACCAGATTATGTTTCACGCCATCGCGCAAGCCAGTTGAAGTATAAGTTAATTTGTATTCGTTCTGGATCAAGAGCGACAATTGTTGATAGAGATCGCTCAACTGCGTCGCATCGGGACGATAATAGTACGTGCCGGACGAGACGCTCGCAATTTCGCGCAAAGCCGACTCGTCAATTCCGTCCTGACTGCCATAGCCCGCGCCTTTTGCGCCTAATCCGATGGTATAGATCGAGAATCCGGCAGTGCTGGCTTTTTGCACCAAGGCATCGCGATTGAGCTTGCTGGCATTGTCCATGCCATCGGTCACGACGATCACGGCTTTGCGTCCCGCGGTTGCCTCAAAGTATTTCGCCGCTTGGTTGATCGCGTCATACAACGCGGTGTTGCCGCGCGGCACAAGTTTTTGGATCGCGCCAAGCAACGCGCTCTTGTCATCGGTAAAGGCTTGCAGGGTATCAATCTCAGTATCAAATTGGATCAACGCGGTCTTGTCGCCGGGACGCATCTGGTTGACAAACGCGCTTGCCGCTTGCTTGGCCGCCGTCATCTTGCCACCGGACGCCATACTGCCGCTATGATCAATGATCAATACGGTGCTAACCGGGTTCTGCTCGCCAGAGCGCGTTGCGGCAGAAAACGCAATTGGCTGTCCATTGTCTTGCAATTGAAACGCCTGCACCGGAATATTGCGCACCGGGTTGCCGTTCGCGTCAGTCACCGAAACGTACACGTCCACTTGCGGAAACCGCGATTGATCAACCTGGGTCACAGTGATCGTCACATTGCTTTGCGCGCCTGCACCCACAATCGCGATCAAGCACAGCGCGCTGGCTAACAGGATTGCCGTAAAAATATGTTTCATCGTTGCTCCTTGCCTAACGCCGCTCGTGATACACCAGTTCGGTGTTGCCGATGCGAATCACGGCATTATTTGTGAGCCGCGCAATGTCCACTTTTTTTCCGTTGACGAACGTGCCTTGCCCAACGCTCATATCTTCGATCATGAAATGCGTGCCGGCACCTTTGAGCCGCGCGTGTTGCGCCGCCATCCCCGGATCAGGCAACGCAATGTCGGCTTTGAAATCGTTACTGCCGATGATCGCGGCGGGTCCGTGTTCCGGCATAAACTTGTCCAGGATAAAATCCGTGCCTTTTAACTTGCCACTCGTTACTTGGATCCACGCGCGCGACAAGATGACGACAATGAACGCGATGAACACGCCAACCGATGCGCCCAGCACAACCAGCCCCAGCATCTTGCCGAATTCCGTGACGCCGAGTGCGGCTTGCAAGGCGAATAGAATCGTGCCGCCGATCATGCCGCCGACCGCGCCGCCGACCGCGCCTTTCCACATTTGCGTACCGCTCGTGACGCCTTCCGACACGCCGATCAGCACGCCGAACAAACCCCAGCCGAGCGCGCGCCCGATCCATTCGCCGCCGGTCAGTTGAAAGATCGCTTCACCCAGCGGCAAGCCAATTGCGCCCGCAACCAAGCCAATCGCTCCGGCAAGCGCGCCCGCGCGCGCGGCGTGAAACCAGGATTGCGCGAGCAGTCCTACGCTTGCGCCGATCAACCCGCCGAGACACAAACCGATCAAGCCGCCGAGAAAGATTTCGCTGACATAGACATTCGCGCCGCGAATAAAGCCGAGCGTATCGGTGATGCGCCAGCCAATTAACGCGCCGAGCGCACCCAGGATCGCGTAATAGTACGCGCGCATACGCAAACTCATTTCAGGCCTCCTTCTGCCACCTGCGCCGACATTCCTTCGACGACCGGCGATACATTGTTCCAGGCGATCAAACTATCTTCGCTCACATCACTATATTCGTAAAACCCAACATAGCGCGCCGGATCGAGCGTTTGATTATGTTGCCAGACGAAAAATCCGGCGTTGGCGTAATACGGATCAACCACCAGCGCGACGTGCGTGGATTCGGGGAAGAAATGGCGATGCAAAAATGTGTCATGGCTCGATAAGAACACGCCGAGCCGTGGATGCGTGTGATACCAACCGACCACACGCTTACCGGGAAACAAATCTTCAAGTTGCTGGTTCAGGTGCACCAGCGTGTGTTGCGTAAAGGTGACGTGCGTTTCACCCGAGTTGGTAAACAGCGCGGGCAAAATATCTTGCACAACAAGATACGTCTGCCGCCGTTCTGAATCTATTTTGACTTCGCCAACCAGCATTCCGCCGACTTCGTGATCCAGGTCGCTGGTCGTGTGCGTCACAATCTTTTGGTATGCGGACTGCGCGAGAAAAATCGGCGCGCGCGCCTTGACCTGATGCTCACACGATGAAATCCATTTGAGCGATTCGTCGAGCGGCATGGGCTGTTCGGCAAATTGTTCCGGCATGGCGTCGGCTAGCTTGATGCGGTTCATGTCAAACCTCTCTAGCGTTTTTCGCAAGGGTATGATTATTTCTGGCATTGACGTTGGAGCAAGGGTAAGCATAATTTCACTTTCTCAGAATCCAAACAACCTGGAGGCTGGAACCCTAGATCAATTTGATCCGCGCGCGCGGCTGGCTGGCTTCGGCCCAGCCATCCAACTCGGCGAGCCGAAATGGCGCAATGGGCGCGTGCGGTTGATTGACCTGATTATCTTTCCACACAAAAAAACCGGCGCGGTCGAGGGCGGGATCAATCACGAGCGCGATTTGCCACGGCTGGCGGAAAAAATTCTGATGGATGAATAAATCCCAGGGCGATAAAAAGATCGTCCAGCCCGGATGCGTGTGATACCAGCCCACAATTTCTTCTGTGGGATAATGTTGTTCGCGGAGCGCGTGGATATTCAACCAGGTCTTGCGCGTAAAGGTCAGATGTCCGCGCGTTTCGTCGGCAAACTCGGCTTTGATGGCGTGTGCCACGACGACATACATCTGCCCGCGTTCATCATGCCGCACCTCGCCGAGCAAGACCCCGCCGACTTCGCGTTCACGGTTTTGGCGCGCGTGTTGCGTGGTTGCCAGGTTGACGCGCTGGTGCATAAAAATTGGGAACGGCACGCCCTCAGGTTGCCAGCGCCACAAGTTGGGATCATCAATGGGCAAGGCGTGCGTGACGATTGCGGGCGCGTTGAGCGGCAATGCAATCGGATCGTGTCTCGAATTTTCTTGCACGATGTACTCGGCGCGAAACGCAGTACCGATCTCGAACGTGTCGCCGGGATTCAGCGGGCGGATTAGCCAGAGCGAACCGCGTTTGCGTTTGCACTGGGGGCACCAACCACGCGCATCGAGCTGGGTCAAGTCACCGTGGCGCGGACACGCGTACGCATCGCCGGGCTGAACCGTGTGCCATACCGGTTCGCACGTTTTGCGGCCCAGGTTGATCACCACATAATCGCGGTGCTGAATGCGATGCACGGCGAGGTGATGCGGCGCAACGCTCGCGCCAGCAAGCACGATCGCATTGTCCTCGGCGGTGCCGATCGCGTCCAAGTCACTGGTGAGTGGATAGACCACCGGCACGGCGTGTTCAATTGTAGTGGATACGATGGCAAGGGCGCGATCTGGGAGCGTGGCTTGCGACAACATGCAGGTTCCTCGTGGCGAGGTTGCCGGGCGATCATCCGTTCGCGGGGGGTGCGTTACGAATGATCGCCGCGGCGAGTGTGGGGACAAATCAATGACCTGGCGAGCGTGACGGCTTGAGCTAACCCGCCGTCACATCGGCGGTGAGCATCAACCGATCTTCTTTCGGCACGCCTGCGCCTTGCAGTGTTTCATCTTCGCGCAGTTCGCGGCCGAGCGCCTTGCTATCCATCCGATAACTCATCGGGCGGCCATCGGGGCCGGTGGTAGGGAGCGCGAGCGACGAGGTGAGTTCCGGCAAGAGTTCTTTCACCGGCACATCGTTAGGGACTTCAGCGGTGCGCGATCCGCCCGCGGGTAAAATCAGGGTCACTGGGACATCTGCCATTTGGCACCTCCGTAGAGAATGGTTTCTAGTTTTCTCAAACGCGCCAAGCGCGGACTAGAAATAGGATTATTTGAGTTTGATCTTGGGTTTGATTTTTTCTGGCGCGCTTTTAGGCGGCGCGAGTTTCACGCGCTCGGGACGCAACAGTTCGCGCGCGTCCACCGGAAAACAACCGGGATGGGTTTTGCGATACCCACTACTCCACTTGGCCGCTTCGGCATCCCAGGGAAACGGCGGCTTGGTCGGATCGTCGTGATAATTTTTCCATTGCGCCATTTCGCCCAGCATCACCACCAAACGGTCGAGCGAGCGCGCGGCGGTCCACCACGCGGCGTCAATACACACACTGCCGTTGGCACCCTTGATGTTGGGATGCCAGATGGGCGTGAGCCATTTCAAGCCGGGCCAGCGTTGCGGATATTCGTTGTGCAAATAGATCGCGCATTGATGCTTGTCCGCAAATTTGGGATTGCCGCGCGAGTCCACGCCGACGATGCTTTTGCAGTTGAAGGTGATGATGTACTTTTCCGGCGGAAAGCCCGGTTTCGCATCAATCACGTCAAAGTCAATCAACTCGCTGTGCGTTTTTAATTCCAATAATTTTTCGTAATCGGCTTGCAAGCGGCGAAAGCGCGGGCTGGCGTTCACAAGCGAAGGCGCGGCTCCGGCGGTCACGTCCGCCGTGATCATCAAGCGATCGTCTTGCGGCACATTGGCTTGCGCCAGCGTTTCGCTTTCGCGCAGTTCGCGTCCCAGCGCCTTGCTGTCCAACCGATACCCCATCGGGCGACCATCGGGTCCGGTGGTGGGCAGTTCGAGCGCGGAAACCAGCTCGGGCAACAACTCGCGCAGTGGCACATCGTCAGGCACTTCGGCGGTGCGCGCGCCGCCAGCGGGCAGAATGAGCGTTACAGAAAGATCGGGCATGAGTCCTCCGAAAAATGGAGCCGAGAAAATTGGGGCTTGATAGAAATTCAAAATTGCACGCGTTTGCTTATTGATTCCGAACCGCGGTTTAGGTATTGAGATGCGGCACCTGGCATTTGCCAGTGATTGCCCAGCAATCGGCGTGATGCGGCGCGCCACAGACCTGGCATTTTTTTACGCCGCGCGGATCTTGCTTCTTCACAATGTCGAAACAATAAGGACAGCGATCTTCGACGATGCCGGTAATATGCGGGGCGCTATTGCGATTGTTTTCATTCGCCACGGCAACCGGCTTGGCTTGCGTTTTGCGTTTGGTTGCGCGGCGCGCGCGTTGCGGTGGAGGCGTGAGTGTTTCGGCGGGTGGCGGCGGTGGTCCGATCTGTTCCTGGGTCGACACGTGGTGAAATGGGCGGGCGACAAATTGGAACAGTTGATGCGGAATTGCGTTGATCGTGCGCCACGTATTCACGAAAAAATTTTTAATCGCCGCGATGAGACGGAGCGGAAGGTTGCCCAGCCATTCGAGAAAATTCAACGGCTTGTCAAACAGCCAATCGAAAAATCGTCCCACTGGACGCAGGAACGGGAGCGTCCAGCGCGGTAACATTCCGGCGAGCAATCCCATCGCCACAAACAGCCATTCAAAATACCAGGTCTCGGGTTTCGATTCAAACCAGAGTTGGATCGGGTTATAGCCGTTTTCGAGCAAGCCCCACGCATAACCAAACGGGAGCGCGAGCATGATGATGAACAGCGCGATCAGCCACCGCGCGAACTTGGGCCACGCGAGCAACATGCGATTGAACGCCAACCCGATGAGCATACTGCCGCCAAACGCAACCGGCAATCCCGCACCGACGACGAGCCACGGCGATAGCCAAGCGTTGACGCGAATCTGAAACCAGCCGAGGAGCAAACCCCAGCCCAGACCGCAGATCGTTGCCAGTCCAAATCCTATACGCAGTCGCCAATTTGCTGAAGATGTATTCATCAGATCGAATCAATCAATGCACCACCACGCGCGGACGCGCCGGTGTCGGCGGAATAATTTCGTCGGGCAGTTCCGCGCCGAGTTTGATCTGGGGGCGCGGATGGAGCCGCACCCGCGCGGCATACGGCGAACGCGCGCCGCCTTCAAAATGCGACCAGTGCAACGTGTTAAGCAGGTCGCCGGTTAGCTCAAAGAAACGGTACTCACTGTCATTGCGCGCGCGGATAATGTGCAATGGCGGAATGCCGACAGCGAGCAAGGTGCGCTGGAGAAAGGGCTCGTCGCCGGTGATGCTGTGCGTCATGTGGACTTGGCGGAGTTCGCCGCACCCAGGACACAAGCCATCATTGTAACTCACTTGCGATACCGGCTTGAATACATCCGTGATCGTTTCGCAGTGATGACATTCAAGCTGGGTCACAATTTCCTGATCAAGTTCGATCAGCGCGTTCGCGCCGAGCTGTTCGCGCGCAATGCGGAGGAGTTCCGCGACCGTCGTCGTGGATGCTTGGCGCTCGGCGAGTTCAGTAATCTCGCCGTAAACCCAGTGGCTCTCGCAATTTTCGTCCGGCGTATACGCGGTGGTGTGAAAATCGTTCGTCAAGCCATTGACATGCGTGACCTGTCCCGCGTTCACCGGCAAACTGTGGATCAGTTTCAGTGCTTCTTGCGATTCCATGCCGCCGATGATCGCGGAGATGGTGGGCGTGGTTGGCACTTTGCCGAGCAAGATGTTTTGCCGCGCGAGGAGCGGGCATGAATAGCGGAGCGACATTTCGCGGCGCGCTTGCTCAGTCAGCGTACATTCGTAGCACGCGCCTTGACCTGGGACGAACACGCGCACGAGTCCGAACAATTCCTGGATCGCGCCATCCACCCAGGGTTTGTTGAGGCGATACGCAAACCGGTTGAGCGACAGGCGCGCTTCGCGATTATCGAGGCAACCGATGATCGCGTCCATGCGGCGAAACAGTCCGAGTCCGAGCGCGGTGTTCACATCGCCGTGAAACCATTGGACATGCACATCCGGGTTTAATTCTTTGACGCGGCGCGCGGCGACTTCGGCTTTCTTTTTGCCATTGTCATCGGCGCGGAACAAGACCGAGCGGCTCAGGTTCGCGGCTTCGATGGTGTCGAAATCCACGATGAACAAATTCCCGACACCCATCAGCGCGAGATTCTTCAAAACTTCGTTGCCAAGCGCGCCCGCGCCGATCACCATCACGCGCGCCGCCGCGACCTTGGGACGTTCCCACCACGAAATAAAATCGAAGGTGGCAAGGCGATCCGTTTTCAGATTCGGAATATGGATTGGTTTTTCGGGAGCGGGCGGCAGAGGCGTGGCGTTGGCGAGGTGCGAATGATTGGAGCCGTTGCCGGGCGCGGCAGGTTTGTGCGCCAGAGCGTGCGGATCGTTAAGCGCGGCGAGCGCGGATGGAATTTGATCGTGCGCGCGGTCGTTGACGAACGTGCCAACGCCAGGGCGAATTTCGACGACGTTGAGCGCGGCAAGCGTTTGCAGTCCTTCACGGACAGTCGAGCGGGCAACTTTTAATTTATCCATCAACTCGCGTTCGGACGGCATCTTGTCGCCCGGCTTGATCGTGCCATCGGCGATGAGTTTGAGCAGGCGTTCGGCGACGGATTGAGCGAGCGTATTGCGTGAGACGGGAGAAATTTTCATCTAGGTTTCCTGTGGTTCTGTGGTCAGACCAGAATACCGATGTGCCTGTATTCTACGCTATGAACAGTCAAAATACAAATAGTACCATGGTACCCTATTTTGGCGCCCGCTAAATCGCTGTGTCAGAATCGCGGCAACACGATTTGGAGAGGCAACTCTGGATGGTTGCCCGCGCGCATTGGCATGCGCTCAAAAACAATGAATCAATTGACAATTCGAGTGATGTATGATACTTCTATGCTGAAACTTTGATCAGGGCAAATTTGGCGAGAGCCAAAGACGCAAAGCCACGAGTCTTCGGTCAGCGGTGACAAAGATAGTCGGGTTGCCAAAGTGAAATTAGAAAATGATCATGCCTGCTCTGATGTTTCGGAGCAGGTTTTTTGTTTTGCGTTTGGACGCGGCGATTCAATCCCCCATAATTTTTTCAAAGGAGAAACATGTCCCTTTCTGTGGATCATCCATGGCGCGATCTTGTACGTCTGTGCGTTTTTTCCACGTTATTGGCTTTCCTCGCAGTGTACTTTATTTCTGCTCCCAGCGTTCACGCGGCGAGCTTTATTCGCGTAACATCCCTCATGGAAACACAGGGCAAGTGACGGTGACCAAAGTTACGAATTGGACAGGCGGCACACCCGTCGGCACGATTGACGCCTGGTGGGAAATCACCCCGACCAACGCCAGCGGTTGGACGCTCACCCTCACGCTCTGTTACCTGGATAGCGAAAACTCGAAAGGCGTAGTCTTGCCCGGTTTAATGTTCTGGCGCTACGAAGGCACGAGTTGGGGTAACGGGATCGCGCCAAGCTCAACCTACGTCGACAGTCATGGCAATAACTGCGCGACGGTGTCCGGCATCACGGCGTTGAGCCGCTGGACCCTATCGGGAAACGAAGTAGGTCCGGGGAATACGCCCACCGCCGTCTCGCTCTCCTCGTTCAAGGCGAACACGCCGTTTGATCTGGGCGCGTGGCTGAGAAAAATCCTGGGACGATAGAATCTGGTAGAGGCGTAGCCATGCTACGCCTCTACGTTTTTGACGTGCCTGGGTCGCTGTGTTAGAATCGCGCGTAGGGGCGACGTCATGTCGCCCGCGTTGGGGCGAGATGACCCCGCCCCAACAGGAGAATCCATGACCCAACCGAACACGCTCTACTTTGGCGACAATTTGGAAATTTTACGTGACCACATTGCCGATGAATCAATTGATTTGATTTATCTCGATCCGCCGTTTAATTCCAAGCGCGATTACAATATCCTTTTTCATAGACCTGACAGGTTTCAAAAACCTGTCAGGTCTGAAGCGCAGATCACCGCGTTTGAAGATTCCTGGCGCTGGGGCGAGCAAGCCGAGGTTGAGTACAACGAATTGCTTCACGGCAAAAATACCGAGGTTGCCGCGTTGATGGCGGCGTTGCGCGAGTTTTTGAAACCGAGCGATATGTTGGCGTACCTCGTGATGATGGCGAATCGCTTGCTGGAATTGCACCGCGTGCTCAAGCCGACTGGCTCGTTGTATTTGCATTGCGACCCCACCGCGAGTCATTATCTCAAGATTGTGACAGATGCAGTATTTGGTGCAGAATGTTTTTGCAATGAAGTGATATGGCAACGCACGGCAACACACAATGACGCCAAACGCTGGTCGTCAACGTCAGACACGATCTTGTATTACACGAAAAGTAATTCATTTGTTTGGAATCCACAATTCAGAGAGCAATCTGCCGAAGATGTAGAAAAACGTTATCGTTTTATTGATGAGAATGGTCGGCGTTATCGATTAGGTCCGATAGATAGCCCTAACCCAAGACCAAATCTGATGTATGAATGGAAAGGTTACAAACCTCCTGTAAAAGGTTGGAGATACTCGAAAGAAACAATGGCTGAGTTGGATGCGGCTGGGAAAATATGGTATCCGACTGAAAAGCATAAACGACCTGCAACGAAACTTTATCTGGATGAATCAAGCGGTAAGTGGAAACTTTGGAATTGGCCCAG
>JBBIUF010000054.1:4514-30221 GCA_037440365.1 Chloroflexota bacterium | reverse complement strand
CCGGATCGCCGGACTTGAAGATGCCGGAGCCGACGAACACGCCGTCCACGCCGAGTTGCATCATCAATGCGGCGTCCGCCGGTGTAGCGATGCCGCCTGCCGCAAAGTTCACAACCGGCAAGCGACCCAGCTCTGCTGTCGCTTTCAAAATTTCATACGGCGCGCCGAGTTCTTTGGCGACGTGCATCAATTCTTCCGGACGCATATTCTGGATGCGGCGAATTTCGCCCAGCACGGTGCGCGCGTGGCGCACGGCTTCCACAATGTCGCCGGTCCCGGCTTCACCCTTGGTGCGCATCATCGCCGCGCCTTCACCGATGCGGCGCAAGGCTTCACCCAGGTTGCGGCAACCGCATACGAACGGCACGTTGAAATCGTTTTTGGCGATGTGATTTTCTTCGTCGGCGGGAGTTAACACTTCGCTTTCGTCAATGTAATCCACGCCGAGCGCCTGCAGGACTTGGGCTTCGACGAAATGCCCGATGCGCGCTTTGGCCATTACCGGAATCGTGACGGCTTCCATGATCTCGACAATTTTCGTCGGGTCAGCCATCCGCGCGACGCCGCCGTCCCGGCGAATGTCGGACGGCACGCGCTCCAACGCCATTACCGCGCACGCGCCCGCATCTTCCGCGATCTTGGCTTGCTCAGCGGTGGTCACGTCCATAATCACGCCGCCTTTGAGCATTTGCGCCAAGCCCACCTTGACGGACCAGGTTCCCACTTGTTTTTCTGCCATTTCAATCTCCTCGTTCTCTATATTTTTTATTCGATTGGCAAGTTACGGTCTGCGAACCAGTCTGCCATCGAGCCGATATATCCAATGTGCATCCGTTGCAAACAAAAAATCGCGTCCCACGTCCAGCGCGATGGCATTCGGCACATGTCCTGCCCGTAGCCGACAAGTCTGTGCGGCGGGGCGCAAATCGTTTGGCTCGTGATTCACCCTATCTCCGTTGTGATTCTATGCCAAATGAAAGGGGATGTCAAGCAAAATCGAAAAAAATAAAACGGCTCGCGTGAGCGCGAGCCGTTGGACGAGGCTAGGTTGGGGTGACTCCCGATTTCTTTTTTGTGCGCCGCCGCAAGAGCGCGCGCAAAATCATCGCGAGAACGATGAACGGCAACAGCAACACAATCACAATGGGCAACAGGAAGAGGATGAGCCAAATCGCCAAATCGGCTAAACCTTGCAAGGCTTGAATCAGCGAACGTAACGCTTGCGCCGCGGTGCGATTCGGCAACCAGGTATCGGGTTGAAGCACCTGGATATCTTCGTGCGGCACCAGTTCGACGGTCATGGTGGCCAGCGTGCTGGTTTTTTCAAGCATATTCATCTGTCCCTTGATCTGTTCGATCTGGGTGCGAATGTTGGTCAGTTCGCGGTAGACTGCCAGCACATCATCCGCCTTGGTTGATTTTGCGCTAATGCTGTCCATCATTTTGCGTAGTTCATCTTCCGTCGCGGTGAGGTTTTTCAGACGCGCGCCGAGATCGGTGTATTGATCGGTGACATCATTGGAACTTTTATTGCGACTGAGTACGGTCAAACCAATGGCTTCGATCTGTTTCTGTGTGGCGTCCAGCGCTTCTGCCGGAATGCGAAGCGTGACCGTCCCGCGCAATTTATTTTTGGTGTCGCGCGAAAGATTCGTTGCGGCGATATAGCCCTTGGCTTGTGCGACAATCGCGGTCATATCATTCACAGCCTTGTCTGTGTCCGCCACTTCGAGACGCAGATTCACGGTGTAGACAATCATCCGTTCCGCACTGGCGGCGTCCGGGACGGCGCCGGCTGAGTTGGTGGTGCCGGCTTGACGTGGCGCGGCAGTGGCGGCTGGCATCGGCGGCAGAGCCGCCGGGGCGGCGGCATCCTTTGTTGTTTGCCCGCTCGAAAGGCTCGCCGGAGCCGCGGCGGAACATGCAATCAGTGCAAAAGCCAATGGCACAAAAAATAAAGCAAGCAACAAGCGTTTCATAGTGATGATCCTTTCGGTGAGAGTTCGTCTTGCGGCGAGTGTTTTGTCCGGCGCAAGATGCTGTATCACTCTAGAGACGTTACGCGCGCGGAAAAGTTCCACCCAAAAAATAAGCCCAAAGAGTAAACCCTTTGGGCAAATTGCGGTTACCAACCATGGCTCAAACGTTGAATCAAGCGCGCGGGCAAATTGGCGCGCGCCATTTTTTTCTGGGTTGCGGCAATGTCATACTCGACGCGATAGTGCGTGAGCGTCAGTGCATCGAGATCGAGGAGCGCATACGCGGCGCGCGCATCGCCGTCGCGCGGCTGTCCGACACTGCCGGGATTGATCATCAGGCGATCAGAATCAATGGCGACGGCATTACCTTCCGGCAAGGTTTCGGCGGTCGCGGTGTACTCATCAAGACGATGGCGGTACAGGACTGGCACATGCGTGTGTCCCATCAAGCAAATACGCGTGTCGAAAAAATCAAAATTGATTCGCGCGACAGCGGGCGTCATGACATATTCCCAGATCGGATAGCGCGGACTGCCATGCACCAGCGTGAATTTTTCGGCTTGCGTGGGGATGCGCTCGGGCAAGGCGTGGAGCCAATCAACCGACGTGAGGGTTAATTGCTGGCGCGTCCATTCGGCGGCGGCGCGCGCATCGGGGTTGAATTCTTCGAGATCGAGTTTGTCCAGTACCGCCCAATCGTGGTTGCCTGCAATGCAGATGAGATCGTGTTCGCGTAACGTTTCAATGCATGCATTCGGTTCGGGACCATAGCCGACGACATCGCCGAGACACCAGATGCGATCAAACTGACCGGCGTCGCGCAGAACTGTCTCAAGCGCGACGAGATTGGCATGAATATCTGAAATAACAAGAATCCGCATGATTCCCCCTGCGCCCATTCTACCACAAGTGCGGCACAAGTGAAAAAACAATGAACGGACATGCCATTGACAGCCCGCGTCTGAATCTCTATAATACGCCCGTTCAGATTTTCTGCCGAGTTCGATTCGCCAGAACGATCATGGACATATTTAAGGAGGAGGGGACATGTTCAGATTTCGTTCCACTATGTTTTTGTTGCTCGTGGCGCTTGCGCTGATTGCGCTCGCCGCGTGCGCGCCTGCGCCGACTGCCGCACCACAGCCGACGAGTGCGCCCGCACCCACCGCCGCCGCACAGCCGACTGTCGCACCACAGCCGACGAGTGCGCCGGCACCGACCAGCGCGCCTGCACCGACGGCCGCACCCAAGCCGACAGTCGCGCCAACGGTCGCACCAACTGTTCCGCCGACCGCCGCGCCAAGCAGTGCGTCGAACACGCTCGTCTTTGCCGCTGACATCAGCGACATGATCTCGGTTGACCCAGCTGTATCGTACGAGTTTAGCGGCGACTTGGTGACGCACCAAGCGTACGAAACGCTCGTGCGTTTTGAGGGCGCAGACCTTTCCACGCTCAAACCTGGTTTGGCGACCAAGTGGGACATTAAAGATTCCGGCACTACCTGGGATCTAACGTTCACCTTGCGCGACGGCGCGAAATTTGCGAGTGGCAATCCCGTGACCGCCGATGATGTGGTGTATTCGTTCCAGCGCGTGCTATCGCTCAACAAATCGCCTGCGTTCTTGTTCACCGACATCGCGCAGTTGAAACCGGAGAGCATCAAGGCGACCGCGCCAAACACGGTTGTCATTTCCCTGCCCAAGACTGCCAGCCCGCAAGGTTTTCTCGCGATCCTGACGTTCACGATTGGCAGTGTGGTAGACTCGAAACTAGTCAAAACGCACGTTGTCAACAACGACTTTGGTTCGGCGTGGTTGCTCGACAAGTCTGCGGGCAGTGGTCCGTACGTTCTCGATCACTGGACCAAAGAAGTTGAAGTTTCGCTCAAAGCGAATCCCAACTCGGTCACCCAACCTGCGACGGCGAATGTCCTCGTCAAGCACGTGCCAGACGCCAATAACCAACTCGCCGCACTGCAAAAAGGCGATGTGGACATTGCGCGCAACCTCAGCCCCGAGCAAATCGCTTCGCTCAAAGGCAAGCCCGGCGTGACCACGGCGGTCGGCGACAGTCTGTTGCTGATCTACATGGGCATGAACGTCACGGTCAAGCCGCTCGACAATCCCGACGTGCGCGAAGCTATTCGCACAGTCATTGATTATGATGGCATTACGCAAGCCTTGCTCTCCGGCAATGCGAAAAAAGTCCAAGACATTATCCCGGCTGGTTTCGCTGGTTACAATCCGGCGACGCCGTTCCAACAAAATGTGACGGCGGCAAAAGCCTTGATGACCAAAGCCGGTCAAGACAAAGGGTTCCCGATCGAATTGCTCGTGCCGACGGGCCAAGCGCCTGGCGGCGCGGCGTATGCTGACCTTGCGGCAAAGGTGCAAGCCGACCTAGCCAAGATCAACATCACCGTCACGATCAAGCAAACGACGCAAGCCGAATTGCTTGGCTCGTACCGCGCGCAAAAAGGTCAACTCGTCTTGATCCTCTGGGGTCCCGATTTTCCGGACCCGGACGCGAACGTCGGCCCCTTTACGGATTACGCGGCGAAATCCATCGCCTTCCGGAATGCATGGGACGACAAGACCATCGCGCAGAAGTCGCGTGACGCCGCGTTGCTCACCGACCCGGTAAAACGCGCGGCGGCGTACAAGGACATTACCGATTACGTTCTGCACAACGGACCGTACGCCATTCTCTACCAACCCATCGAAAACTTTGGCTTGCGCTCGACGGTCAAAGGTTTTGTGTGGAGTTCCATCGGCTGGTCCGATTTCTGGACGATTTCCAAGTAATTGAACGGTGTGGTTTGCCACGGCGCGCCGATTCATCTCATGTGGAATCGGCGCGCCGAATTTCATTTGCAACCTTGAATCCCTATGAATTTTTTTTCTTTCCTCTTGCGCCGCGCGGTCGGCATAGTTGCCGTAATGATCGGCGTTTCGATCATCACCTTTGCGATCTCGCACGTCATCCCCGCCGACCCGGTCGCGGCGGCGCTTGGCGATCACGCGCGCGATGATCAGATCGCCGCGTTCCGCGCCGAGTACGGCTTGGACCAGCCGCTCGTCACCCAGTATGTTGTCTACGTGACCGGGTTATTGCAAGGCAACCTGGGTCTAAGCATCCGCACGCGCCGCCCCGTCGCCGCTGACTTGCGCGATTTTTTCCCGGCGACGCTCGAGCTATCCCTCACCGCGTTGCTCATCGCAATCTTGTTGGGCATTCCCGCTGGTATCCTCTCGTCGTTGGCGCGCAATCGTTTGCCGGATCATATCGTCCGCGTGTTTTCTTTGCTCGGCGGCTCGCTTCCAATTTTCTGGCTCGGGCTTGTGCTCATTGGAATTTTTTACACGCAACTTGGTTGGTTGCCCGGCGGTGGACGCATCGATCAATTTGTTCAGCCGCCGCAAACGATCACGGGCTTGTTCGTGTTGGATAGTATCTTGACCGGCAATCTAGCGGCATTGCAAAGCAGTCTCTGGCATTTGATCCTGCCCGCGTTCACGCTCGGCTATTATTCGACCGCCGTCATTGCGCGCATCACGCGCTCCAGTATGCTCGAAGTGTTGCATCACGATTACTTGCGGACGGCACGCGCCAAAGGTTTGCGCGAACGCACGGTGATTGTGCGACATGCATTGCACAACGCGCTGATTCCGACCTTGACGATTATTGGCGTGACGTTTGGCAGTTTGCTGTCCGGCGCAGTTTTGACCGAAACGATTTTTACCTGGCCCGGCTTGGGACGCTATGCCACCGCGTCGGCAATCAATCTCGATTTTCCGGCGGTGATGGGGGTGACGCTCGTCGCCGCGCTAGTCTATACGTTTGCTAATCTCGCCGTCGATCTCACCTATCATTTGCTCGATCCACGGATTCAAAATGGTTGATCTCTCCAGCGAACGTCTCGCTCAAACAGGCACTCCGATCACACGCTCGTTTCGTTTGCCGGCGCTATTGCGCAGTCCTCTGACCGTCATTGGCTTGGCGCTAATCCTGGGTTTCACGTTGAGCGCGATTTTTGCGCCGCTGATTGCGTCGCAGAGTCCGATTGATCAAGTATTGCTTGAACGGTTGAAACCGCCATCGGACGCGCATTGGCTCGGCACCGATCAACTCGGCCGCGATATTTTTAGCCGCTTGATTTATGGCGCGCAGATTTCCTTGATGGTCGGCTTTGTCGTTGTCACGAGCGCGGGCATTTTCGGCACGCTCGTCGGTTTGGTGGCGGGCTATCTCGGCGGCATGGTCGACGAAGTTTTGATGCGGGTGACTGATATTTTCTTTGCATTTCCGCCGTTGATCTTGGCAATGGCAATTGCCGGCGCCTTGGGCCCAAGTTTGAATAACGCGATGGTAGCGATTGCTGTCGTCACATGGCCCGTCTATACGCGCCTCGTGCGCGGTCAGGTGTTGTCGCTCCGCGAACGCGAGTTTGTCGAAGCGGCGCGCAGTATCGGCGCGACGACGCCGCGCATCTTGTTGCGCCATCTCTTGCCGAACGCGCTCGCGCCGATTCTCGTGCAAGCAAGTTTTGATCTCGGCGGCGCAATTCTCGCGGCGGCAGGTTTGTCGTTCATCGGTTTTGGCGCGCGCCCGCCGACGCCGGAATGGGGTGTGATGATTAGCGAGGGGAGCAAGTTTTTTAGCACCCAACCCTGGCTCTCATTTTTTCCGGGGATCGCCATTCTGCTCACTGTCGCCGCGTTCAATCTCATCGGCGATGGCTTGCGCGATGCGTTCGATCCCAGGTTACGGGGAAATCTCTAGCCCTGCACGCTTTCGATTTGCCCACTCCGATTCCAAAACAAAAAAACCGCCTCGCGCAGAGACGGTTTTTTTATTCTAGTGCCAATGGCGTTACTGGGTTTGCGTGCCCGTGCGAAGTTGAATACTGCGCGCGGTGACGCTCGTGCCGGTTTGATCACTCAACACCGTGATGCGCTCGCCGGGTTGCAGATCGCTCAGCGCGCCGCTCACCGTTTTCTGAATCGCGGTTTGGGCGTCCACCGTGACCGTCACGCTGGCCCCGTCTTGTTGCGTCACGACGAGCGTGTTGCCGCTGATGCTTTTGATGCTACCGGTTGCCGCCGGGCGGCCAAACCCTTGCCCCGGGTTTGCGCCTTGTCCCGGATTGGCGCCTTGCCCGCCTTGCCGCGCGGCAAAAAAAGCCGCGCGGGTATTCTGCGCCTGCTGTGAGCCGTATGCCGAACCAGCAAAGAATGCGCCGACGCCCACCACGGCGATCAACCCGATCACGATAGCAGAAATAACGATTGGTTTCATTTTTGAATTCTCCTTGATTTGAATTGCGTTTAATCCAATGGCTGGATCATAGGACAAACGAATTAAAGCCAAATGAGACACGCATGAGGAGATCCTGAACTCGACGGCTTGACACGGGGGCTGATTTTTAATATACTTGCCATGCTAAATAATTAGAAAAGGAAACTATATGGCGACTAGCGCACAAGACGCCGCACGCGAAATTCTAGAGTTCGTGCCAACGGCAATGCGCACAATTCGAATGGAAATGCGCGCACACACGGCGGGTCTCTCCATACCGCAATTTCGCGCGCTCGGTTTTGTCGAACGCAACGCCGCGCCCTCGCTCTCGGATGTGGCGGAGCATATTGGCTTGACCTTGCCCACCATGTCGAAATTGATGGATGGCTTGGTCGCACGCAAATTGGTGTTGCGCGCCAGCCACGCCACCGATCGGCGGCGCGTGACGCTGGCATTGACGCCGCGCGGGCGCAAGTTGCTCCAAGCGGCGCACGTCTCCACCGAAGCCGCACTCGCCGCGCGGCTCGCCACGCTCGGCGAAACCGAACGCGCCAGTGTGGTTCGCACATTGCATCTGCTCCAGCCATTTTTTGCGCGCGGAAAAAATGCGCCTTGCCCAGGGCAACAACCCGAGCCAAGGTCCAAGCCATGAGTCACCTCTATAAAATTTTTTATTTGATCAAGCCGTATTGGAAGCGCGCCAGCCTGGCGTTGTTGCTTTTGACGACATTGGTATTTTTTGATTTGTCGATTCCGCGCTTGATTCAGCGTATTATCGATCAAGGCGTCGCGCAACACGATCAAGCCGTCGTCGTGCAAACTGCCGCGCTCATGATTGTGATTACAATTGTGAGCACCGCGATTGCGATTGGCAACAATAACCTTTCGGTCCAAGTCGGTGAAAGCGTGGCGCGTGACTTGCGCGAGGCGCTCTTCCTCAAAATCCAAACGTTTTCCTTCGGTAATCTCGATCAGCAGAAAACGGGTCAATTGATGGTGCGTCTGACGAGTGACGCGAGCGCAGTGCAACGGTTGGTCCAAGTCTCACTGCGCATCGGCACCCGCGCGCCGCTGTTGATGGTGGGCAGTTTGCTGTTGATGATCAATACCAGCCCCACCTTGGCGCTGACGATCCTGCCGGTGTTGCTGGTGACCCTCGTCGTCATCGTTTTCTTTGTGCTCAAAATGGAGCCGCTCTTTCGCTCGGTGCAACAAAAACTCGATCGGCTCAACACGGTTCTGCAAGAAAACATCGCGGGCGCGCGGCTCGTTAAAGCGTTTGTGCGCGCCGACTTTGAGAACCAACGATTTGAGATCGTCAACGAGGACTATACCAATCGCTCTGCCCGCGTGATGCAATTCATGTCCACCATGTCGCCTGTACTAACGGTCTTTGTGAATATCGGCATGGTCCTCGTCATTTGGGCTGGCGGTCTGCAGTCCATTCAAGGCGACTTGTCGCTCGGTCAAATTGTGGCTTTCACCAATTATTTGTTGACCACGATGACGCCCCTCACAATGATGACCATGTTGTCGAATGTCTGGGCAAATGGCATTGCCTCAGCCAGCCGTGTAAACCAGGTCTTGGATACCACGCCCGAAGTGAAAGACGCTGTGGCGGCAGTCGCGTTGCCGAACGCGATTGAGCCGCGCGTGGTCTTTGAGCATGTTGGTTTTCACTATAACGGCGATAGCGATGAGCCAGTGCTGGAAGATATTAATTTTATCGCCGCGCCAGGTCAAACGGTTGCCATTCTGGGCGCGACTGGTTCCGGCAAGTCGACCTTGGTGAATCTCGTGCCGCGCTTTTACGACGTTTCGGCTGGGCGCATCCTGATTGACGGCAAAGATATTCGCACTGTGACGCAAGATTCGTTGCTGGCTCAGATTGCCGTTGTGCCGCAGGAAACGGTTCTCTTTACCGGCACCGTGCGCGATAACATTCGATACGGCAACCCAGATGCCAGCGACGCGCAAGTGATCGCGGCGGCGCGCGCGGCCCAAGCGCACGATTTCATCCTGGCATTGTCCAAGGGCTATGACACGCGGATCGAAGAACGCGGCGCAAATCTTTCGGGCGGGCAAAAGCAACGCTTGGCGATTGCGCGCGCGTTGCTCACCCAGCCCCAGGTTCTCATTCTCGATGACAGTACAAGCGCCGTGGATGTAGAAACGGAAACCAAAATCCAGACCGCGTTGGAATCAAACAGCCATCGGCATACGACGTTTGTGGTTGCCCAGCGTATTAGCACTGTGTTGCAAGCCGATCAAATTGTCGTCATTGACAACGGGCGTATCGCCGCGCAGGGCACACACCAGGAATTGATGCAAGCGAGTTCGATCTACCAAGAGATTTATGATTCGCAATTAGGCGATGGCGCGCACACGCCCGAAGCAACCTTTAGCGAAACCCAGAGTCTGGCCACATGAACGATCACACGAGTCATAGCAGTAGCGATGTGCGTTCGGTAATGCAACCGCGCCGTCCGGCGGGCGTGGGCCGCATTGAGCAAGCGCGCGATCCGCGCCGCGCGATGCAAGGGCTGGTGCGTTATCTTAGCCCATTCAAACTGGGCTTGAGCCTGGTTTTGATCTGCGTGGTAATTTATTCGCTCTTGGGTTTGGTGGGACCGTATTTGATGGGTGTGGCGATTGATCGCTTTATCGCCACCAAACAAGCGAACGGTCTCGCCACCATCGCGCTGTGGATGCTTGTGGTGTATGTATTGAATAATCTGTTTCAAGCGATTGCGGCGTGGATCATGTCGAACATTTCGCAAGACGCGCTCAAATATATGCGCCGCGATCTGTTTCAGCATTTGCAAACTCTGCCGCAAAGTTTCTTTGATCGCAACTCGGCGGGCGAATTGATGAGCCGCTTGACCAATGACATTGACGCGATCAATCAAGCTGTGTCGCAAAACGTGACCACGCTCATTGCCAGCGTGCTTTCAATGATCGGCATCTTGATCGCCATGTTTATTCTCGACCGCTGGCTGGCTTTGGCGTCCCTGCTCGTCGTGCCGATCATGTTTTGGTTTACGCAATTTGTCGCGCGTTATACCCGCACTAGTTTTCGCACTCTGCAGAAAAATCTGGGCGAGCTGAACAGCGTGACGGAAGAAGCCATTAGCGGGCAAAAAGTGGTCAAGGCGTTTCGCCGTAACGAGTCCGTCATCGCCGCGTTTCGCGAACGCAACCAAGCCGTGTTTCGCGCAGGGGTTACCGCCAATTCGTATGCCTTGCTCCTGATGCCGCTGACGAACGTCCTGGGTAATTTCTTTGTGATCGTGATCGCCGGCTTGGGCGGCTGGCTCGCATTGCAAGGTCTAGTCACCGTTGGCATCATTGCCACGTTCATCAGCTATGGGCAAAATTTTATCAACCCATTGCGCCAGTTGGCGAATATGTACAACTCGATTCAAGCGGCGCTGGCAGGCGCGGAGCGCGTCTTTGAAATTATTGACACGCCGTCCGAAGTGGACGCCGCGCCGAATGACATGCCGCTCAATACCTTGCGCGGCGATGTGCGCTTGGCGCATGTCACGTTCGGCTACCGTGCCGAGATGCCGATCATCAAGGATTTGTCACTCGAAGCTCAAGCCGGAGAAATTGTCGCGCTCGTCGGTCCCACCGGCGCAGGCAAGACGACGCTGATCAATTTGTTGACGCGGTTCTACGAAATCAACAGCGGCGCGATTACGATTGACGGGACAGATATTCGCCAGATCAAAAAAGCCGACTTGCGGCGCAAACTGGGGTTGGTTTTGCAAGACACCTTTCTGTTTTCCAACACGGTCATGGAAAACATCCGTTACGGGCGGTTAGATGCGACCGACGATGAATGTAAGCAAGCCGCTAAACTGGCGGACGCCGATCATTTCATTCGCCAATTGCCGCACGGATATGATACTTTGCTCTCGGAACGCGCCAGCAATTTGAGCCAGGGGCAACGCCAATTGCTTGCCATCGCCCGCGCGATTCTTGCCGATCCAAGTATCTTGATCTTGGATGAAGCGACCAGTAGCGTGGATACGCGCACCGAAGCGCGCATCCAAAAAGCCTTGTTGCACCTCATGCAAGGGCGCACGAGTTTCGTGATCGCGCACCGCTTGCGAACGATCCGCGATGCGGATCGCGTGCTGGTGATTGACAATGGTACAATTGTCGAACAAGGGACGCACCAGCAACTGTTGGATCGACAGGGATTTTATTACCATTTGTATCAGAGCCAATTCAAAGGCCAGCCAATCTAAAATTACAGGGCGGAGGATATTCCTCCGCCCTGTGTATATTCTGACCCGTGCGCGATCGAGGCGCGTGATTCCTATCCGCGCGCGGCTTGCCGTGCAACGATCAACTTGATGAAAAATAACGACGCGCCCAAGGCGATCAACAAGCCACCGACGACATCGGCGAGATAATGTTGCTTGACGAACACCGTAGACGCCACGATGAGCGCGACCCAGATTGCCACCGGGATCGCAATGCGCCGATCGGTTTGCCACCAGTGGATGGCCAGCACCGTGGATAGCGAGGTGTGCAAACTCGGAAAATCGTTGAATGGATTATCGCTGGTATACACGCCGATCAACATTTGCGTCAACGGATCGTCGCCGGTCACGGTTGGGCGCACCATCAGCGATTGCAAAAAGAAATAGAACACGTAACTGATCAGCCACGCGGCAATCAGAGACAACGCGGCGGATTGAAACAGCCGCGTGCGAAAAAACAGAAATAGCAATAGGGTCGCGTAAATGAATGGTTCAAGCGACACGTACGGAATCACCAAGGGCTTGACCAGCGGAATCAAATCGTCGAGCGGCGATTTCATAAAGATTACATTTGGTCCATGATTCAGAATTGCATAAATTTTGCTCGTGAAATACACGCTGATGACGAGCAAAATGCAAATGCCCGCGTTAATCCACCCCGTGCCAAACACGCCTTGCTTGAACTGTTGTTTGAGCCACTTCATTGTGATGCCTCCTGAAAATGAATGACCACAGAAAATCTAGGTTTGAGTTTGGCTTGGCGCATCACGCCCGCGCCGATGCATAGAGCGCGTCAATGACACGCATATTGCCCAGATCGAGTTCGGGCGGATACGCAAGCGGCGCACCATTCAACACCACATCCGCGAAATGCTCGCACATCAACGTATAATGATTTGCGGCTGGTACGGTGAATGTTGTCGTGCGCGCCGCGGCGTCCGCTGTCTCGCCCTGGCGCAAAATAATTTCTGCTGTCGCACCAGATGGTTTGATCGGACGCGGAATTTCCAGCCGCCCGCTAGTGCCTTGAATTTGCAACCATTCGGTATAGTCGCTTCTAAAATTGCAATCGAACACCGCCAGTACGTCGTCGGGGAAACGCATCACGGCGGCGAAGGCCAGGTCAACCTGGGTCGCGCCGAACTCGGCGCTAGCCTGGACAGTGAGTGGCTCGGTTCCCGTAATCAAGCGTGCCATATTCACGCAGTAACAGCCCACATCCATTAACGCGCCGCCGCCCAGTTCTTTGTTGATGCGAATATCGTTGGGGCGACCCATGGTGTAACAAAATGCGCTCCGAATCGTGCGCACTTGGCCAATTGCGCCTTCCGCGATCAATTGGCGCACGCGCGTGAATTGCGGATGAAAGCGGTACATGAACGCTTCCATCAATACAACATGATGTTCCTGCGCCGCCGCGATCATCTGCTTGACCTCGGCGGTGTTGAGCGCGAACGGTTTTTCGCACAAGATATGCTTGCCCGCCTCCGCCGCGCGAATGGTCCATTCCTTGTGCAGATTATTCGGAAGCGGGATATACACCGCGTCAATTTCCGACGATGTCAGCATGGCGTCGTACGATCCAAAGGCGCGCGGAATGTTGAGTGCATCCGCCGCGTTTTGCGCCGTCGCTAGATCGCGGCTGGCGATGGCGGCAACCACCCCGTTGCGCGATTGCTGGATCGCCGGAATGACCGCGCGGTGTCCAATCTTGGCGGTGCTGAGAATACCCCAGCGTAATTTTTGGTCTGCCATGTTTCCTCCACAAATTGAAAACAGGGCAGGAACTTGTTCCTGCTCTGTTGGTTTATTCGCCGAGCGATTGAAGTGCGACCCGAATGCGATCTTCAAGCGCAGTCACATTTGTCGGAATCGTTTGCGCCGCGCGCGCCGCTTCTGCCGCGCTGTAACCCAGGTTGATCAACGCATCCAGCACATCGGCGTCAAGCGGCGCTAGTTCGCTAATCTCTCCCAAGCCGCTGACATCTACTTTGCCTTTCAATTCCAGCACGAGCCGTTGCGCGGTCTTTTTGCCAATGCCCGGAATCGCAATGAGTGTATCCAGGTTGCCTTGCGCAATGGCAAGCCGTAACGCATCGGTGGTCGTAGCGGAAAGCACATTCAACGCCACTTTCGGTCCGATGCCGCTGACCGTCATCAGCGTTTCAAACAAATGTAATTCGCTTTCGGTCGCAAAGCCATACAGCGACAACTCGTCTTCGCGCACGCGCAGATGCGTGAACAATTCCACACTCGTGCCGATTGCGCCAATGCGCGCGAGCGTGCTGGCTGGCACACGCACGCGCAAGCCGATGCCGCCGACGTTGATGATCAGTGCGTCGTCATGGCGAGATTGCAATGTACCGAAAAGGGTAGCGATCATAGAATCCTTGCTCTAGAACCTGGGAACACGTAATTTATAAATCCGCGTAACGCGCGCTGTGCGCGTGACAGATCGCAATAGCCAGCGCGTCAGCGGCATCATCCGGTTGCGGGATCGCGTCCAGTTGCAAAAGCACTTGGACCATCTGTTGCACTTGGGCTTTATCCGCGCGTCCGTAACCTACCACCGCTTGCTTGACTTGCAAGGGTGTATATTCGTGGATGGCAAGATTGGCTTGCGCCGCCGCGAGCAAAACAACACCGCGCGCCTGACCGACAGACAACGCGGTGCGAACATTCTTGCTGAAAAACAATTTTTCGATAACGGCATCCGTGGGTTGATAGCGCGCAATGAGCGCAGTCAGCTCGGCGTAAATGTATTGCAGGCGGCGCGGCATTTGCCAATCGGCGGGCGTGATAATTGCGCCGACCGCAATTGAATCCAAGGTGTCGCCGTCGCTCTTTAGCACCCCATAGCCCGTGATTGCCGTGCCGGGATCAATTCCCAGAATGATCATTGCGTTTGCGCAGATTCTACTTGGCGTCTTCGAATTTTGCCATGACTTGGTCGGTGATGTCGAGATTGGTGTACACTTTTTGCACGTCGTCATGCTCTTCGAGTGTTTCGACGAGTTTCAAGGTTGACACGGCTTGGTCAACGGTGACTTCGGCGGGCGTCTTGGAAATCCAGGCTAGTTCCGCTGAGGCAATGGCGATTTTTTTCTTTTCCAAGGCTTCGCGGAACGCGCGGAATTGTTCTGGCGCACAAAACGCATCGACCACGTTGCCATCTTCTTTCACGTCATCTGCGCCTGCATCAATCAATTCCAACGCGAGATCATCCGGGTGCTGAACATTTTCGATGGTGATGACGCCTTTTTTCTCGAACATCCATGCCACGGCGTTGGATGCCGCCATGGTGCCGTTGCCGCGCGTGAACATGTGACGCACTTCGGATGCGGCGCGATTGCGGTTGTCAGTCAAAATTTGGACGAGCAAGGCACTGCCGCCAGGCCCGTACCCTTCGTACAAAATATCTTCGAGTTGGCCACCTTCCGCTAATTCGCCGGTGCCGCGTTTGATCGCGCGGTCAATGTTTTCTTTCGGCATGTTTTGCCCGCGCGCTTTTTCCACCGCGAGTCGCAGCGTAAAGTTTGCGCCCAGGTCGCCGCCGCCTTCGCGCGCCGCCAGCGAAATTTCACGTCCCAACCGTGTAAAGATCGCGCCTTTTTTTACGTCCGCCACACCTTTTTTGCGTTTAATTTGCGCCCATTTTGAATGTCCAGACATTATAATCCCTCCGCTCCCCTTAACTTCGTTGTTGTTCGCATTATACCACGCGAGTGGAAAATCAAGAAATAATTCCTACACCGTTACATGGCGCGGCTTGACCCGGCTTTTCTCGGCGGTGATGATGGCTTGCAGGACGCGCGCGGTTTCGTCGAGCGCGTCATCTTCATTCACGATGGCGTAATCAAAAATTTCGATTTCGTTCATTTCCAACTGCGCCGCATGTTGACGCACCCGCAAAATTTCTTCTGGCTCGGTATGCCGCTGGCGCAAGCGCCGTTCGAGGACTTGCATTGAAGGTGGCAGGAGAAAAACAAAAATCGCGTCCGGTACCGTGCGTTTGATCGTTGCCGCGCCTTGCACGTCAATCCGCATGATCACGTCTTGCCCGCGTGCCAGCGCATTGCGCACTTCGGCTTTGGCGTTGCCATAATTAAAGCCATAAACAAAAGCGTGTTCCAAAAATTCGCCATTTGTCGCCATCGCTTCAAATTTTTCTTGCGTGATGAAATGATAATCCATGCCATCCACTTCGTCAGGTCGTTTGGGGCGCGTGGTGTTGGTCACCAAAAAATGAAATGGATAACCCATTTCTTTCATGCGTTTAAGTGCGGCGTCCTTGCCCACACCAGAGGGTCCTGATACAATGATCAGTAAACCAGGTCGTTCGGGCAATGGCACACTAACCGGAGTGAAATTTTCCATAGTTTATTTTCCTTGAGGTGCGCCGACGCGCACAATTTTTTCCGCGTGACCCAAACCGGCCGTCGCGTTTGCCGAGTCCACAATGAGCGGGGCGTTGGCGACCACGGTGCGATAGTTAATTGCGTCATGCGCGGTGACAATCACGACGACATCACTCGTGCGAAGCACGGCGCGGGTCAGTTTAACCGATTGCAATTCGACGCGCTCGTGGCGAAAGACATCCGAGCCGATATGAAATTTTGGCACAAAGGGATCGTGATACGTGACGTGCGCGCCCGCGCCAAGCAAACCTTCGATCACGCGCTCGGCAGGCGAATTGCGCGCGTCGTCTACGTTGCGTTTGAATGCCACGCCCAGCACTAGCACCTTCGCATCGCGGAGCGATCGGTTGTGCCGATTGAGCGCATCGCTGGCGAGCCGCACGACATGATACGGCATGCCCTGGTTAATGTCCGCCGCGAGTTCGATAAAGCGTGTAAAGAAATCATACTCGCGTGCTTTCCACGAGAGATAATACGGATCGACGGGAATGCAATGTCCGCCCACGCCCGCGCCAGGATAGAATGGCATAAACCCAAAGGGTTTGGTCTTGGCCGCTTCGATCACTTCCCAAAAATCAATGCCCATGCGTTCCGACAATAACGCTAACTCGTTGACGAGCGCAATGTTGACCGAGCGAAATATATTTTCGAGTAATTTGCTCATCTCGGCCGCGCGCGGCGAGGAGACGACAAAGACTTGCGGCGTGAGATGCACAAGCAAGGCTTGCGCGAGCGCAGTGCAACGCGGCGTCAACCCGCCGAGGGTTTTCGGCGTGTTCTTGACATTCCAGCCGGCGCTACCTGTCGCGCCCGGATCGATGCGCTCTGGCGAAAAGGCGAGATAAAAATCTACTCCGGCTTTGAGCCCGCTGGTTTCGAGAATTGGCAAGCAGACTTCTTCGGTGGTGCCGGGGTATGTGGTGCTTTGCAAAATGACCAATTGTTCAGCGCGCAAATAGGGCGCGATACTTTTTGTGGCGGAAATGACCGGCGCTAAATCCGGCGCTTTCATTTCATCAAACGGCGTTGGCACGCAAATGAAAATCGCATCGGCGGTTTCGAGTACGGCGAAATTCGTCGTCGCCGAAAATTTCTGCTCCGCCGCCATGCGTTTGACGTCGGCGCTTGGCACATCGGGAATGTAACTGGCGCCTTGCATCAGCGACGTGACTTTATGCGCGTCAATGTCCACGCCGATCACCACGAATCCTTCGCGCGCAAATTCAATGGCTAGCGGCAAGCCCACATAGCCCAAGCCGACGACGGCAACGCGCGCGGTTTTCTGTGCGATTTTTTGGGCAAGCATTTCGTTTGGCATCAGGGTTGGCTCCGTTTTTTAAATTCAAATTCAAACAGCGCGAGCATTGCCGCGATGAATACGACAATGGCGACAATATAATTTTCCGGGACTCCGGCTTGCGCGCAGAACATAGCCAGGACACCCAACGCGCCCGCGACCAGATACAAGACCAGGACGGCTTCGCGCGCGCTCAAGCCGCGCTCCCGCAGACGATGCGAAATATGATCGGTGCCGGGATGCGTGAGCGGATTTAACCCGCGCCGCAAGCGCGAAATAAAAACGAGCGACGTATCGAACACCGGCACGCCCAAGACCAGAATTGGAATGAACCAGGTCTCGTTTAACGGGTGCGTGAGAAAGCGAAGTTTGATGCCGACCGCGGCAAGAATAAAGCCGATGAACAAACTGCCGGTGTCGCCCATAAAAATTGAAGCGGGGTTGAAATTGTAAAGCAAAAAACCAATGGACGCGCCGAGCATTGCCGCGCTCAAACTGCCAACGAGGTATTGTCCGTTGAGCGCGGAGATGAGCAAAAAAAACGCGGACGCAATGGCCGCCACGCCGCCGGATAGTCCGTCCATGTTGTCGAGCAAGTTCATTGCGTTCGTGATGCCGACAATCCAAATCAACGTGAGCGTTGCATCCAGAATCGGCTGATGAAATAATTCAATGGTGACGCCCGTGCCAATCAAGATCAAGCCGCCAAAAATTTGGCCCAGCAGTTTGACGCTGGCGCGCAAGCCAACGCGATCGTCCCAGATGCCGAGAAACGAAACCCAGGTTGCGCCGACGATAATGCCGATAAGTTGTGGAATGTAAAAACGATCCGCGAACAGGATCAACGCGAGCATGAACGCGCCGTACATCGCCACGCCGCCGAGCAAGGGAATGGGCGCCTTGTGGATTTTGCGCGCGTTGGGATGATCAACGATGCCGACGCGTAACGCCAGCCGCCGCACAAGCGGCACGCCGCTGATGGCGAAGACGAACGCGGTGGCGAAAATGATCATCAAGGTTGCCATTTATTTGTTGGGTGTGCTTTGCAATAGCGTGAGATACGCTTGGACCGCGGGTTTATCAGCATCCGTCGCAAGCGCGAGGGCGGCTTGCGCGGCTTGAACCGCTTGAGTGACTTGTCCGGCTTTTTGCGCGTTGAGCGCGGCGAGCAAATTTTGCCAGAACGTTTTTTCGTTTGCGGCGGCAAGGTTTGCGGCGGCAGGGAGGGCATTTTGAGCCAGGTCCACTTGATTCGTTTGCAAGCTCAACAAGGCCACATTTTTCTGCGCGTCGTAATCGTTGGGCGCGAGTCGGACGATGGTTTGATATTGCGGTAACGCAAATTGCGGTTGACCACGGGCTTTCCAGATTGAGGCAAGCGCGCGTTGCGCATTCAGATCGTCGGGAGATTTTTGCGCGGCTTGTTGCGCTTTTTGCAAATTCTGTAACTGTCCGTAGAAATCTTGGTACCGCGCGTAATCGGAATTGCGTTGCGGCGAAAGCAGATCCATCACGTGTTTCATCGCCGTGACCGCCGCATCCACCTGTCCGTTTTCTGATAGGAAATTGACCAGTGCGATCTGTGCCAGGTAATCGTTGGGCGCAAGTTGCGCGATTTGTTCTAGCTCTTGGCGCGCGCGATCGGTTTGCCCGGAGCGTTTGTACAGATCGGCGAGGGCTTGGTGCGGCGCGAGCGCGGTTGGGTTTGCGGCGGCGAGTGCGCGGAATGCTTCGACGGCACGCGGCAGGTTTGCCGGTTTCGCCAAAACGCTCGCCGGTCCGGCTTGCAAACTACCATCTACGTCAAACAGCGCGTTGTTATCGAGCGCCAATGCTTTGAGATAGTTGGTGATCGCGTTATCAGAGTCGTTTTTCGCGCGATAGTATTCGCCGAGATACAGGTACGTCTGCGCGAATTTTTGATCGAGTTTGAGCGAAATTTCCAATTGCGCACGCGCATTCTCCCAGTCGCCGCTTTGCGAATAGGTCTGACTCCATTCGTTGCGGAGGTACGCGGTGTTGGGACTGAGGCGCGTGGCGGCTTGATAATAGTCGGATGATTTTTTGAACTCGGCGGCGCGTTGGGTTGGATCAGTGGCAAAGGTCGCCAGGATGCGATGCAAGCGCGCGAGGTTGGCGGTATGATCCGTGTTGAGCGAATTAAGGCGTTGCGCGTTCAATAAAACTTTTTCGCTGTCGGCAAAGCGCGCCGCGCGTTTAGTTGGATCGGTGCTGGCGCGGCCCGCTTCCAAATACGCGCGGCCCAAAAAGAGCGCATAGAAATCCTGGGTCGGTTGAGAATTTAACGCGCGTTGGTACGCCGCGATACTATTGTCCCACGCGCCAGAGGCATCGTAACTGTTGCCGGCTTTGTAAAGAATGTCTGCTGTAATGCCGCTCAGGTTCGTCGTATAAACGAGCGCCGAAACGATCACAATTGCCAGCGGCGCAACCAGCGCATTGAGCGGCGCGCGGATGAACGCAGGTATTTGTGGCAAATCGTCAAAGCCAAGCGCGATGGCAAGCACGCCGACGATCAGAAACAATGCGATGTAGAAAACGCCAATCAAGGTCATGAACGAGTCGGTGAGATCTCCGGCGGTGGTGATCAACCGGGTTTGCACAAGCACAAACCATAACAACGCGGTAAAGGACAAGACGGCAAACAATGCCATGTCGTAGAGGTGTGAACTGCGATCCGGTGGCGCATCGCCGCCGAGTTCGCCCAAGCCGATGATCCCGGCGGCAAGCCAGGTCAATCCGAGCATGAACAAGACGCCAAACGACACATTGTCGCCGAGATAAAATAGCGCATGGCGCACAACTTCCAGCGGGCTCGGCGTGCCAATTTGATTCGTGATAAACTCAAATGAGAGCGTGACGAGAATCAGCGTCGTAAGGGCAGTCCACGCGACCACGGACGCGGGTGATTGGGTGACGGTTTTCGCGCGGATTACAGTGGGTCGCGGAGTTTCGATCACACGACGCCGTTGCTTGCGGCGTTGCGCGGCATTGCGCGCTGGCTCATCGAGCGGCGACGGCTCGGCGCGCGCTGGCGCGACGACGCGCGGCATTGGCATTGGTTCATCTAATCGATTTAATCCGATAATGCCCAGGAGCGCGGCGTAAAACCAAAAATAGGTGCGGGTCGAAACAATCGCAATGCCAAAGTGGACTTCGACAAAATGTCCGATGAGCGCGGCGATGAGCGCGGCAAGCCAAAGTGCGCGGCGCATGTCCAACACCCGTTCATCGGAACGATAATGGCGAAGCGCATCGGCAACGAGGAATACGAGAAAGCCAACGATCATACCGGCGGGTAATGCCACGCCGATCCAGTGCCAGCCGCGCCATGCGCCAAACCCGATCGCGAAAATAAACCCACCGGCTAACCAGAGCGCGATAAACGCGTTGCGCTCAGCGGCGGTATTGATCAAACCAAGCCACTTGAGCCCAAAATAAAATACGGACATGTAGAGCAAGACATACGCGCCAAAACCCAGCAAGCCAGTTGTGACTAACGCGTCAAAGGTTTCATTGTGCGAACGGTCCGGCGACGCATTGCGCGATTCCAGGTCTGCCAGTGGCGGCGGATAAAATGGGTTATACGCCACATACATCGCTTCCGGTCCATAGCCCACGAGCGGGCGAATGGCGTTGAGCGGATCAGCGCCGGTGATTGGCGACCAGAGCGGCTGATGCGGCAAAACCAGCTTTAACGCGCCTTGCCAAATCAATTCGCGCACTTGGGCAGTGGGTGAATTGGGATCGAGGATTTGCCCGAGGCGTCCGATGTAGGGTACGTTTTTGAGCGCTTCAATGGGCGAAGCGGGTAAATTGAATACGACGAGAAAAGCGATGACGAGGGTTGCCAGACCGATGATCGCGCCCAGAGTCACGGTACGCCAGCCGCGCGACAAACGCGGCATGAGGATCAGTGCGCCCAGCAAAAGAAAGGCGAACATGCCTGCCCCGAGTCCCAGTTCGGGGCCACGACTTTGCGAAAAAATAATGGTGTTGATTTGCGCGGCGAGGACGATGGAATATGTCGCGAGGAGCAATGCGTCGCGCGTGCGGATGCGCGTAAGCGGCGCGACGATGAGTGCAAATGGCAAGAGAAACAAAGCCACGCCTGCGCCAACGCCAAAATTGACAAGCCAGATGCCGGTCAATGCAACGACGATCAACACGGCCACAATCCCAGTCGCCAGGCGCGAGACACTCGCGGCGCTCGCGCGCGCGAGCGTTTCGATCCAGCGCGCCAGCGTGAGCGGGACAATCATGATCAAATATGCCGCGACAAAAATTGAATTGCCCATATTGGAGGCAACACGATCAGTGGTATCGCCGCCCCAGGGCAATGGATCAGCGCGATAGTGTTGCAGGATGCCATAGAGCGCAATTGGCAGACTGGTGACGATCGCCGTGTTGATCGCGCGGTCGAGTTGCGCGCGTGTGCGGAGCGCGCTCGCGGCGATCAGAAAAATTGTGATGTAGGAAAAGGTCGTATAGGTGCCTTGCAAGCGTTGGTACGAGCCGCCCAAACTGGTGGTCGGCACAACCGACAGAATGGTGGACAGACTGTAGCTCACAATGATGACGAATGTGGGAATGGTGAGGGGGGTGGCGTGCCAAAACGCGCGAAGCGATTCGGCGAACGAGCTACGCCCAATGCCCGCTTCGATCTGTTTGATCAGCCACGCGCCGATCATCATCAGCGCCAGCGAGCGCACGAGCGTGATCTTGTCTGGCTCAAACACGCGGCTGGAATACACATCGAAAAAGAGCGGCGCAAGAATCAGCGCCGCAAGCCAACCAGCTTCTAAAAGTTTGTCACATAAAATAGCCAGGCGAGTTTGCATCTGTTTTTTTGCCTTTGAGAATTTCGGTCGCCATTATACGACGGTTGCAAGCGATGCGCAAATCAAAACCGGATCAGCCCAAAAAAGCGATGCACGGATTCCATTCAGCGGTCTGGCAACCCCAGTTTCCTTTTTGCGGAAACGGAATATAATCGGCTCAATTTTACTTTCGCGCAAGGAGGCGCAGATGCTTGAATTTTTTGCCAAAGACTGGAAAGGCGATCCGTTTATTTTGTTCGGTCCGCCGCATCTCATTGCGATTGCCTTGATCGCGTTGGTGCAACTTGTTTTGATTTTTGGCTGGAAAAACCCCAGCGCGCGCGCGAAAAAGATTTTCCGCTTTACGCTTGCCGCCATCCTCGTCATCAACGAATCCATGTGGCACTGGTGGAATTGGTCCATCGGTGCGTGGAATGTGCAAACCATGCTCCCGTTGCACTTGTGTAGCGCGATGGTTTGGCTCTCGGCGTATATGCTGTTCAGAGAAGATTACCGGCTGTACGAATTTATCTATTTTCTGGGGATTGGCGTTGCGATGCAAGCGGTGTTGACGCCGGATGCGGGGCAATATGGCTTTCCGCATTTTCGTTTCTTTCAAACTTTGCTCTCGCATGGCGCGATTATTACCGCCGCGGTATATATGACGGCTATTGAAGGTCTGCGCCCACACTGGAAATCGCTCGCGGTTGTTGGTATTGGCGCGAATGGGTACCTGTTGTTTGTGGGGCTGATGAATTATTTGCTGGGCGCAAATTACATGTTCATCGCGCACAAGCCCGACACGGCGAGTTTGATGGATGCGATGCCGGCATGGCCCTGGTATATCGCCGTGATCGAGTTGATTGGCATTGTAGTATTCTTGATTTTGTATTCGCCGTTCGCGATCAAGGACTGGCGTGCGAAAAAAGTAGTTAAACCCTAAGGGTTTCTAAAAACCCTTAGGGTCTTGATATATCGCCATCACCCGATCCACCATCTTTTCGATTGTGAACTCTTGCAGAACGCGCGCGCGTCCTGCCGCGCCCATGCGCGCGCGCAATCCTGGGTCATCGATCAGTCGATTGATCGCGGCGGCAAGCGCGTGCGGATCGCGCGGCGGCACGACCAAGCCCGTTTGCTCGTTGACCGTCACGTAACTCGTCCCCGTTCCCAGTTCGGTGCAAACCGTTGGTTTGCCGCTCGCCATCGCCTCAAGTTGAACTAGTCCGTATGCCTCGCTCCGTTCCGATGCGGGTAACACAAAAATATCCGTCGCCGCATAATACGCAGGTAATTTCGCGTCACTAATCTCGCCAGCAAATACCACGCGCTCACTCACACCGAGAGCCACCGCAAGCGTTTTCCACTCGCGCTCCATCGGACCGATACCCACGATCACCAATTGCGCATCGGAAACTTGGCGCATGGCTTCGAGCAAATAATTCAAGCCCTTGTAATAACGCAAGCGGCCAACAAATAACAATCGTGCGCTGCGACTTGGATCAAATTGTGGCGGCATGGTCGAAATGTGCGCGGCAGATTCAAACGGAGTTGGATCGATCCCGAGTGGCACGACCACACATTTGTTTTGCACGCGCGTCAGCACCGGCGACGACGCAATGTAATTGGGACTGCTTGCCAGGATGCAATCCGCGCGCGCGAGCACCCGCTTCATCAAAGGCGCATAAACTACGCGTAAATATTTTTGCCGTACAATGTCGCTCTGATACGACACGACTGTTTTGCGCGCGCGCCCAAAAAATAAATTGGCAATTTCGCCCAGCGGGTACGGAAATTGCAAATGGGCAATGTCGGGTGTTTCGCGCCGCAACTGATCGAACAACGCAACACTGATCGGCGCAGACGAAATGGTAGCGAGCCGCGCCGCAAAAATAACGCGCACGCCGTTGAGCATTTCGATGTGCGTGTGATGATCGCGGCTCGTGACCAACACGCTCACGTCATGCCCGCGCGCCGCCTGTGCCTCGGCAAGTTGTTTGATATGATTCTCGATGCCGCCCAGCACGGGAAAATAATCTTTATAGATATGCAGAATTTTCATGATCGCATTTGTAGGGGCGCGATCACCGCGCCCATCCACTTGGCGAGATGACCTTGCCCCTACCCATTCCAAATGCCAGTCGTCATCTCTACCGGCGCGCCCGTGCGCGCGGATTCATACATTGCCAGCACAAGCGCAACCGACTTGCGCGCTACAACGCCATTTGTTTTCGATTCACGATCCTGCTGAATCGCTTGAATCATTTCGGCGATCACGGCTTGGTGGCTATAGCCATAGATCGATGGCGGATCAACCTGATCGTGCATCAACAATTCGCGCTCATGTTCCACTTGCCCTGCGATTTTCCAAAACACTTTACGATTCAGCGCGGTGCCGCCGACCTTGACCGAGCCATGTTCGCCAAACAACGCAACCGATCCTTCCAGGTTTTCCGGGTACGTCACGGTTGATCCTTCGACGATACCCAGCGCCCCGTTCGTAAAACGAATCGCGATCACGCCCACATCCTCGGCTTGCATCGTATGCGCCAGTGTGGCTGTATACGCAAACACACTCGTTACGTCTCCCATCAGCCATTGCAAAGCGTCAATATGATGAATGGATTGATTCATCAACGCGCCGCCATCCATCGCCAGCGTGCCGTGCCAGCCATCGTTGTAATATTCTTGCGGACGAAACCAGCGCACGGTCGCGTTGCCAAGCAATAATTTTCCGAGTTGGTTTTCATCAACGACCCGGCGCAAATCAAGCATCGGCGGATTGTAGCGATTCTGCAACACGATGCACAGTTTTTTCCCAGTCGCTTGTGCGGTAGCGATCATGCGATCTGCATCCGCCAACGTCAACGCCATCGGCTTTTCGCAAATGACATGCTTGCCGGCTTGCAACGCATCGATTGCCATTTGCGCGTGCATTCCGCTGGGCGTGCAGATATTGATCACGTCGATATCGCGGCGTTCGAGCAACCGCCGATAATCGGTGTATGCTTCGGCGTAATTTTCCTTCGCCAACCGTTCCGCGCGTGATGCGATCACATCGGCGACGGCGACGAGATGCGCTTGCTCGATAGCGTGAAGCGATTGGAGGTGGCGCGGTGCGATGCGTCCGCAACCGATGAGACCAAAACGCAGTTTGTCTTCCAAGAGACCTCCAGGTCAGTGAGACCGTGTTCAGGGTTCAGGTTTCAGCGCGCGATAGACCGCCAATGTTTCGCGCGCGGTGCGTTCCCAGGAAAATTGCGCGGCGCGCGCCAGTGACTTGGCGCCGAGTTCATCGCGCAACCTGGCATCATCTAGGACGCGCGCGATCGCAGATGCCAGGTCGTCGGCGTTGCGCGCATTGACGAGCAACGCCGCATCGCCCACCACCTCGGGTAATGCCGATGCGTTCGAGCAAACCACCGGTGTGCCGCACGCCATCGCTTCGAGCGGCGTCAAGCCAAAGCCCTCATAAAGCGATGGCGCGATGAACACGGTTGCGCCTGCATATAACGCGGGCAAGTCGGCGTCATCCACATTGCGAATGACGGTGATGGTAGTTTGCGCGGCGGTAAATGTTTGGGCGTAGCGTTCATCCC